>NZ_KE148671.1:0-8885 GCF_000410635.1 Comamonas sp. B-9 | reverse complement strand
GGTGTCCCCCCCCGCCATATCGGCCATGAGGAGCGCAGTGTGGAGCTGGCCCGCAAGCTGCAGCAGCGCCTGCGTGTGCCCAGCGACTGCGCCGAGCTGGCGCTGATGGTCGCCGCCGAGCACGGCAATATCCACCGCAGCCCGGGCATTGCGCCCGCTGCCGTCGTGCGCCTGCTCGAACGCTGCGACGCCTTTCGCAAACCCGAACGTTTTGGCCAGGCGCTGCTGGCCTGCCAGTGCGACGCCCAGGGGCGGCTGGGGCTGCAAGACAAGCCCTATCCGCAACGCGCGCAGCTGCTGGGCCTGCTGGCCGCCGCGCAGGCCGTCAGCACCAAGGAGGTGGCTGAACGCGCCGCCCGCAGCGGCCGCCAAGGCGCCGAGATTGGCGCGATGGTGCATGAGGCGCGCTGTCAGGCGGTGGCGCAGATGGTGGCAGCCGACACTGCCGCAGCCGCTGCCAGCGGACAGCCTTGAGCAGCTGCGGCGCCGGGTCAGGCACTGCCAGGTCAAGCCAGCGGCGCCGCCACCGAATGCAGCAACACCGGCACCGCGCCATCACCGTTGACACTTTCGAGCTGCACGCCAAAGCCCCACAGGCGCGCGGCGTGCTTGAGCACCTCCTGCACATCGTCGGACAGCGGGCGGCCCTGGTACTGGGTGTGGCGCAAGGTCAGGCAGCGGTCGCCGCGCAGGTTCACATTCCAGACCTGGATATTGGGCTCGCGCGCGCCCAGGTCGTACTGCTGTGACAGGGTCTGGCGCAGGTTGCGGTAGCCGTCTTCGTTGTGGATGGCGCTGACCAGCAGCTCGCGCTCGCTGGCGTCATCATGGATGGAAAAAAGGCGCATGTCGCGCATCAGCTTGGGGCTCAGGTACTGGCCGATAAAGCTCTCGTCCTTGTAGTTCTGCATGGCATGGTGCAGCGCCGGCAGCCAGGGCGTGCCGGCCAGATCGGGGAACCAGCGCCGGTCTTCTTCGCTCGGGTGCTCGCAGATGCGCTGGATGTCGCGGTACATCGCAAAGCCCAGCGCGTAGGGGTTGATGCCGCTGTAGGCACGGTGGCCGGCAGGCGGCTGGTAGATCACATTGGTGTGCGACGACAGCCATTCGATCATCACCCCATCGGTGAGCCAGCCCTCGTCATACAAGGTGTTGAGCAAGGTGTAGTGCCAGAAGGTGGCCCAGCCCTCGTTCATCACCTGGGTCTGGCGCTGCGGGTAGAAGTACTGGGCGATCTTGCGCACAATGCGCACCACCTCGCGCTGCCAGGGCTCCAGCAGCGGGGCGTTCTTCTCGATAAAGTACAGCAGGTTTTCTTCGGGCTCCTTGGGAAAGCGCTCATGGTGCTGGGCCGGGCTGTTCTTGTCCGGGCGCGCCGGCAGGGTGCGCCACAGCTCGTTGACCTGCTGCTGGGCATAGGCCTCGCGCTGTTCGCGCTCGGCGCGTTCGCGCGCCAGCGTCTTCTTGGACGGGCGGCGGTAGCGGTCCACGCCGAGGTTGGCCAGCGCATGGCAGGAGTCGAGCCACTGCTCCACCGTGTCAATGCCGTGCTTCTCTTCGCACTGCGCGATGAAGTCGCGCGCATAGACCAGGTAGTCAATGATGCTGCCCGCATCGGTCCACATGCCAAACAGGTAGTTGCCTTTGAAGAAGCTGTTGTGCCCGTAGGCCGCATGGGCAATCACCAGCGCCTGCATCGCGGTGGTGTTCTCCTCCATCAGGTAGCTGATGCAGGGGTTGGAGTTGATGACGATCTCGTAGGCCAGACCCATGTGGCCGCGGCGGTAGCGCCGCTCGGTGGCCAAAAACTCCTTGCCATAGCTCCAGTGCCGGTAGCCCACCG
This sequence comes from Comamonas sp. B-9, assembly GCF_000410635.1. Classification (NCBI taxonomy): domain Bacteria; kingdom Pseudomonadati; phylum Pseudomonadota; class Betaproteobacteria; order Burkholderiales; family Comamonadaceae; genus Comamonas; species Comamonas sp. B-9. The sequence goes on along the minus strand of NZ_KE148671.1, from coordinate 7,042 downwards.
GCATGCCGACGCTGGCATAGGCGTCCATCATCTGCTCGGCCGAGATCACCTCGAGCTGGTTGGGGTAGGTGTCCAGCCCATAGCGCTCAGCCGTCGCGGCAATGGCCGCGTGGTAGCGCTCGATCAGCTCGAAGGTCCAGTCGCTCGGATCGGGCAAGGGCTGGTTCGGGCGCTGGCCCGCTGGTCGGGGTGTGGCGGGCACGTCGCGCTGGGAGCGGTCGCCAGAAAACGGCACTTTCCAATGTGGGGAGCCCTTGCGCCGTGCGAGCACGGGGTATTGCGACGGGTTCATACCGGTACCCCTTCCTTCTTGAACAGATCGCGGAACACCGGGTAGATATCCCCGGGCTCGGCCACCTTGCGCATCGCGAAATGCGGAAACAGCGGCAGCAACTGGCTGTATTCCTGCCAGAGGCTTTGCTCGTCCGGGGCCACCTGCACATAGGCAAAGTAGCGCGCCAGCGGCAGGATCTTGTCAGCCAGCAGGCTGCGGCAGTTGCCGCCGTCGTCGCCAAAGTTGTCGCCGTCGCTCGCCTGGGCCACGTAGATGTTCCAGTCGGCCACCGGGTAGCGAGCGCTGATGACCTGGTCGAGCAGCACCAGCGCGCTGCTGACCACGGTGCCACCGCTTTCGGTGGAATGAAAGAACTCGTCCTCGCCCACCTCGGCCGCCTGGGTGTGGTGGCGGATGAAGACGATCTCGATCTTCTCGTAGTGGCGGGTGAGAAACAGGTAGAGCAGGATGAAAAAGCGCTTGGCCAGGCCCTTGCGCGACTGGTCCATCGAGCCCGAGACATCCATCACGCAAAACATCACCGCCTGGCTGCTGGGCTCGGGCACCTTGGTACGGCTGCGAAAGCGCAGGTCCAGCGGATCGAGAAAGGCCACCTTGCCCATGCGCGCCTGCAGCAAGGCGATGCGCTGCTGCAGCTCGGCCACCGCTTCGCTGGTGCCGTCATCCTGCGCCACGAGGTCTGCCAGCGCGTCCTCCAGCGCCTTGAGTTCACGGTTGGGCGCCTTGGTCAGCGCAATGCGCCGGCCCAGCGCGCCGCGCATGGTGCGCAGCACGGCCAGGTTGTGCGGCGTGCCGTCATGGCTGTAGCCGGCGCGGCGCGTCTTGTACTGCAAGGTGCTGGCGATATGGGTGCGCAAGAGGCGCGGCAGCGCCAGGTCTTCAAAGAAGAGTTCCATGAACTCTTCCTTGGTCAGGGTGAAGGTGAAGTCGTCCTCACCCTCGCCGCTGTCACTGGCCTGGGAGCCACCACCCCCGCCCGCACCGCCCTGGGGCCGCGCAATGCGGTCGCCCCGCACATGCTCGGTATTGCCCGGGTGCACGGTGTCGCGCACACCCCCTTGCCCATGGTGAAAAACGGGCTCCTGGATGTCCTTGCGCGGGATGGTGATGTTCTCGGCCTGCTCGATATGGCGGATATCGCGCTTGGCCACCGCGCGGCGCACCGCGTCGGCAATCTGCGTCTTGTAGCGGCGCACAAAGCGCTCGCGGTTGCCCACCGACTTGTTCTTGCCGGCGAGCCTGCGGTCGATGATTTGCAATGCCATCTATGCCCCCATCCATGACCCGGCGCGTTCGGTGCCGGCGCGCCGTTATCGTTGCCTCAGCTGCTCTTGCGCACACGCAGGTACCACTCGCACAACAGGCGCACCTGCTTGGGCGTGTAGCCCTTGGCCTCCATGCGGGTGACAAAGTCCTCGTGCTTACGTGCATCCTCGGCACTCGCCTTGGCGTTGAAGCTGATGACGGGCAGCAGCTCTTCGGTGTTGGAGAACATCTTCTTCTCGATCACCAGGCGCAGCTTTTCGTAGCTGGTCCAGCTGGGGTTCTTGCCCTGGTTGTTGGCACGCGCGCGCAGCACGAAGTTGACGATCTCGTTGCGGAAGTCCTTCGCATTGGCAATGCCGGCGGGCTTTTCCACCTTCTCCAGCTCGGCATTGAGCGCATTGCGGTCGAACACCTCACCGGTGTCGGTGTCGCGGTACTCGCTGTCCTGGATCCAGTAGTCGGCGTAGGTGACGTAGCGGTCAAAGATGTTCTGGCCGTACTCGCTGTAGCTTTCCAGATAGGCCGTCTGGATTTCCTTGCCGATGAACTCGGCGTAGTGCGGCGACAGGTATTCCTTGATGTAGCCGGTGTACTTGGTCTCCAGTTCGGCAGGGAACTGCTCGCGCTCGATCTGCTGCTCCAGCACATACATCAGGTGCACCGGGTTGGCCGCTACCTCGGTGCTGTCGTAGTTGAACACCTTGGACAGGATCTTGAAGGCAAAGCGGGTGGAGATGCCCGACATGCCCTCGTCCACGCCGGCGTAGTCGCGGTACTCCTGGTAGCTCTTGGCGCGCGGGTCGGTGTCTTTCAAGCTCTCGCCGTCGTAGACCTGCATCTTGCTGAAGATGCTGGAGTTCTCGGGCTCCTTGAGGCGCGTGAGCACCGCAAACTGCGCCATCATCTTTAAGGTGCCGGGCGCGCAGACCGCGCTGGCGAGCGAGGATTCGCGGATCAGCTTTTCGTAGATGCGCACCTCCTCCGAAACCCGCAGGCAATACGGCACCTTGACGATATAGACCCGGTCGAGAAACGCCTCGTTGTTGCGGTTGTTGCGGAAGGCCTTCCACTCGCTCTCGTTGCTGTGGGCAAGCACGATGCCATCAAAGGGGATGGCGCCAAAGCCTTCGGTGCCCTTGTAATTGCCCTCCTGCGTTGCGGTCAGCAAGGGGTGCAGCACCTTGATCGGCGCCTTGAACATTTCGACAAACTCCAGCAGGCCCTGGTTGGCCAGGCACAGGCCGCCCGAGTAGCTGTAGGCATCGGTGTCGTCCTGGGCATAGTTTTCCAGCTTGCGGATGTCGACCTTGCCGACCAGGCTGGAGATGTCCTGGTTGTTCTCGTCGCCCGGCTCGGTCTTGGCCACGCCCACCTGGCGCGAGATGCTGGGGTAGCGCTTGACGACCCGGAACTGGCGGATATCGCCGCCGTATTCATCGAGGCGCTTGACGGCCCAGGGCGAGAGCACATGGTTGAGGCAGCGGCGCGGAATGCCGAACTGCTCCTCGAGCACCGGGCCGTCTTCGATCGGGTCGAACAGCGCCAGCGGCGACTCATTGACCGGCGAGCCCTTGAGCGCATAGAACGGCACCTTCTGCATCAGGTACTTCAGACGCTCGGCGATGGAGCTCTTGCCGCCGCCGACCGGGCCGAGCAGGTAGAGAATCTGCTTGCGCTCTTCCAGGCCCTGGGCGGCATGGCGGAAAAAGCTCACCACCTGCTCGATGGAGTCCTCCATGCCGTAGAACTCGGCAAAGGCCGGGTAGCGGCGGATCATCTTGTTGGCAAACAGCCGCGAGAGGTGCGGATCGTTGCGCGTGTCGACCATCTCCGGCTCGCCAATCGCCGCCAGCATGCGGTGTGCCGCGCCCTCGTAGACCATCGGGTCGCGCTGGCACAAGCCAAGAAACTCGTCGAGCGACATTTCCTCTTCGCGCAGGCGCACGTAGCGGGCGGCAGAGTTGCTGATGACATCCATACGACCTCCGTGGCGGCACCCAAGGGGCTGACCGTGCCGCAAACTTGTTAGGACCCCTCTGCAAAACTCCCTGCCTCGTAGTCGGAATGCGTCCATACCATTTGGCGAGGGTTTTGCAGAGCCTCCCTAGGCAACCGTTATCGTGACTTGGTTTTAGCACCTTAGCGGCGCTTTGACCAGATCACATGTCCTACACACGGATGACCACAATGCAGGCAATATTTCTGGTTACGGCGCCAGCGGCCGCGCCGGCCTCTGATAGGCTCTGCCGCCCTCGGAAAACCGTCCAGCAACGCCCGTCACACATCGCCGCAACGGCTCCATTTGGCGGCTGAAGACGGCAGCCCGCCCCGCGCGCATCGTCATAAAAACGACACAACAACGTCATGCCTCTGCCATGGGCGCCGCCGATACTCGCTGCGCACCACAGAGTATGTTGGCCCGGATCTCTCATGGGCCTCTGTGGTGCATCCAAACACCACATAACACCCCACGGAGTTACCGATATGAGCGCAGTGCTGACCTCGCGTCGCCGTCTTTTGCAATTTCTGGGCAGCGCACCTTTGCTGCCCTTGTCCGGCTCCCTGTCTGCAGCAGGCCTGCTGACCGCCTGCGGCGGCGGTGGTGATGACGATGGCCCTACGGCCGCGTTCACGTCGGTGAGCTTCTCCAACATGGCAGCGCCCAACCTGACCAACCCCGCAGCGATGGCGACGACCTCGACCACGGCGGTGATGACCATCCTCTACGCCGACGACAGCAAGCGCGAAGTGGCGCTGGCCTATGAATCCTTCTTTGTCACCGGCGACATGGTGGCAGACGGCAAGGGCGGCAAGATCCTGGCTGGCGGCTACTACGACATCAACAACCAGCCGATCATGGACAAGTCGGTGGCGGGCAGCGAGCGCCACTTCTTCTCCGACTGCCCCGATGGCTCCTCGATCATCCAGGTCGCCGATGCCAAGGTCGACGGCGTCAAGGGCAAGCCCGTGTTTGCCGTGGTGCAATTCGAGTACACCTCCAAGGACCTGTCGGGCGCTGATGCCTACGGCACCCTGCCTTCGCCCATCGCCGTGCTGACCCTGGACCAGGACCAGGACACCGGCAAGCTGAGCCTGGTCAAGTACCACAACGTCGACATGTCCAAGGCCCACGGCCTGTGGATCACCTGCGGCGCCAGCCTCTCGCCCTGGAACACCCACCTGTCCAGCGAAGAGTACGAGCCCGATGCCTTCACCGCTGCCAGCTCGGCCCAGTTCAAGGCCTTCAGCAAGCACGTGTACGGCAACGAAACCACGGCCAACCCATACCACTACGGCCACCTGCCCGAGATCACCGTCAACAAGGACGGCACCGGCACGGTCAAGAAGCACTACTGCCTGGGTCGCATCTCGCACGAGCTGATCCATGTGATGCCCGACAACCGCACCGCGCTGATGGGCGATGACTACACCAATGGTGGTCTGTTCATGTTCGTAGCCGACAAGGAAAAAGACCTGTCCGCCGGCAACCTGTACGTTGCGCATTACACCGATGTGCTGACCGACACCTCGACCGCCAAGATGGAGTGGATCCACCTGGGCCACGCCACCAGCGCCGAGATCGAAGCTTTGGCCAACACCCTCAAGCCGGCCGACATCATGGAGTCGCTGACCACCGACCCGCAGGACGCCAGCTACACCGCGGTGTTCCTGGACGGCAAGGCCGCCTGGCTCAAGCTCAAGCCCGGCATGGAAAAGGCGGCCGCTTTCCTCGAAACCCACCGCTACGCCAACCTGGTGGGCGGCTCGATGGCTTTCACCAAGATGGAAGGCACCACCGTCAACATCAAGGACAAGGTGGCCTACTCGGCACTGGCCAACATCCAGACCTCGATGATCAACGGTGACAAGGCCTGGAATGCCAAGCACAACGTGACCTTCCCCAAGACCGTGAAGGCCGGCGGCGTGCTGGCCCACAACCTGGGCGGCGGCATCAAGGACCGCCAGGGCTCCACCATCAACAGCGAATGGGTGCCACAGCAATCGCACATGCTGATGATGGGCGAGGACATTGCCGCAGACGCACTGGGCAACACCTCCAACCCCGACAAGATCGCCAGCCCGGACAACCTGAAGTTCTCCGAAAAGATGCGCACCCTGTTCATCGGCGAAGACAGCGGCAACCACGTGAACAACTTCCTGTGGGCCTACAACGCCGACACCAAGCAGCTCTCGCGCATCCTGTCGACGCCTGCGGGCGCCGAATCCACCGGCCTGCACGCGGTGGACGAGGCCAACGGCTGGACCTACATCATGAGCAACTTCCAGCACCCAGGTGACTGGAGCGCGCTGCACGCCAAGATCAAGGACCAGCTCGATCCGCTGATCAATGCCAACTACAAGAACAAGTTTGGCGCCTCGGTGGGTTACCTGACCGGCACCCCGCAAGCGGTGAAGCTGTAAGCACAGAGCGCGTGGCCACTCGCGCGCTCGCTTCACAACAAAAAAATGCCATCCAGACGGATGGCATTTTTTCATGGGGCAGTGCGTTTACAAAACCGACTGCAGCCAGCGCACGATCTCGCCAGGCGGCAGCGCGCCGGAGATGCGTGCCGCCTCCTGGCCGCCCTTGAACACCACCATGGTCGGAATGCTGCGGATATTGAAGGGCTGGGCGACGTGCGGATAGGCCTCGGTATCGAGCTTGGCAAAGCGCAGCCGGGGTTCGAGCTGTTTGGCGGCCAGCGCATAGCCGGGTGCCATCTGCAGGCAGGGGCCGCACCAGGGCGCCCAGAAATCCACCACCACGGGGATGTGGTTGCGCCCCAGCTGCTTGGCAAAGCTGTCGGCATCCAGCGCGACCGGCTCGCCGGTGAACAAAGGCTGGTGGCAGCTGCCGCAGTCGGGCTGCTGGGCCAGCTGCGCGCGCTGCACGCGGTTGGTGGTATGGCAATGGGGGCACACAATGTGCAGGCTGTCTTCGGTCATAGGGCTCTCTCCTGCTACCCATCATAGGCAACGATGCACACGCCAGTTGGAGGCCGGTGCCGCATATTTCAAGCCAGTGTCAGCAGTACCGGCTGGTGGTCGGACAGCTGGGTGGTGCTGTCGCTGTGCCAGGCCTGCACATGGCTGCGCAGGCTGTCGCTGACCAGCGCAAAATCACAGGCCACCGGCGCGGGCCCCCAGGTACGGTCAAACAGGCAGAAGGTGGGCGGCTGCGGCGCGCTGCCGTGCAGCAAGGGCCAGCTGTCATGCCAGAGCGCGGATCCATCGGCCTGCGCAGCGACCAGGGCGGCATAGGCAGGCTCACCGGCGTGCAGGTTGAAATCGCCACACAGCACTGCATGCGGGGTGTGCACCGGCGTGGTGTAGGGCGTGGCCGCCGATGCCGCAGCGGGCAGCGCCTGCAGCTGCGCCAGCGCCTCGGCATGGATCGCCCGCAGCGCCTGCACCTGCGCCATGCGCTGGCTCGCGCTGTGGTACTCCAGATGCGTGCACATCACCCGCACCAAGCCCAGC
>NZ_KE148670.1:717-10544 GCF_000410635.1 Comamonas sp. B-9 | reverse complement strand
CGGCCCCTGGCCCACGCACGCACCCCAGGGGCACCCCCGCCCCCAGCCGCCCTGCCCGCCACCCCCTGCATATCCCCGCTGCGCGCGGTCGAGACCCCGCCGCGCCCGCTCGCTTAATAGGTCGCAATCGTCGGCACCGCCGACCATGCCGCTATCCAGCACTGGCGGGGCCTGGCAGGGTGTTTTTACCCCCAGCTTAACTGTCGGGAAACGTCGGGTTTTGCACCGGGCTGCTTGAGTCCCGCGAAGCGCCGGCGATATGGTGTCGATCCGCTTCAACTTGCGGACGATTTGTGAGGTAGCGGGGTGAACTAAGGCTTGTTAGCCTTGAGAGCTTCCGAAACTAACTTTATGACTTGGGCACTGGGAAGCATGTCGGCCAAGTCATCCTTCTTGGCCTCGTCCTTGGACGGATCTGACGCAAAAATCACACGGATGAGTACCGTAATGATGACCGTTGCGGGTGTAAAAAATGCCAGCAGAATGAAGATTGCGTGCCAGCCCATAGAACCGTATCTCCAGCTGTTGACACACCAAAACATTGCTGTGCCTGTGATGAACAGCAGCGCTGCAGCAACTAAGCTGAAATAGAAAGCATGAATTTTGGATTTATAAGCAAAGCTCAGCGACTTCAGCAAGGCGTTGTCACTCGCCATAGCCTTAGCGTTGGTTTTATCAGTCTCGATGGGATCGGAGCTTGCCCCCGCTCCGCTAAATGAAGATCCACCGCTCATCTGGACGGATGCGGCTGATTTGTCCTCAGGGACGGGGGGCACAACGCTCATACTTTGGACAACAATCCCAAGTTGACAAGACGCCAGCGCATTGCTGACGCCGATACACCGAAGCGGTTAGCCAGCTGGTTGATCGTTTGGATCCCATCTTGCTCGATTGCACTCTTCACAAGAGATTCAGGCATCAGCAGCTCAGCCGCGAACTTGTTCGCTTCCACTTCCACAACGTCGTACACGCGCCCAGTGAACGTCTCCGTGGTATCGCGGAAAAGCGTCTTTCCAGCCATATGGCCTAGAGCATAGTGACCCACCTCATGTGCGATGGTGAAGCGCTGCCTCTCTGCGCCCTCGGTGGTGGCGTTGTATCGGCAGTAGAGATGCGGTTCAGAATCGCCCTCGGCTTGGTGATAGTGCAGCGCACCACTCAAACCCTGAGCAATATCGGCCTGCCCGAGAGGAACCACTCTCAATCCTAAGGCTTCAGCAATTGCCTTTGGATCCACGGGCAGGACACCATTCCAGAAGCGGTCGAGAAGGGCCGATGCAGAAACTTTTTCCATGGGAGACCTCCTTTCATCCGAATTTTCCCAGAACGTGCGATTGTACGAACACTCTCAGGCCATTTAACTGCATATCCATGCAATATGCAAAGGAAAGCTCTTGCTAGCATTAAATTCGCCACCACACGTTGCTTGGATGTTCGGAACGATCAAACGTTCAAAAGGGCACATCCTTCTCAAGAGAGGCAAGCAGATCAGCGGGTATGCCAATCGAGGATTTCAGGCCATGCGTCGGCTGTGCTTCTGGCGGTTCCGCCGTGGTCGTGGGCGGCAGGTATTGCCCCGGGTTGTTCAGCACGCCGGTCGATGTTGTTCGGTACCGCTCCCACATTTCCTCGTCCGTCTCCGGCACCGAAAGCTCAACAAGCGACCCTGGTATGCATATCGCTTCTGGGTGTTCGTCTTTGATGTGTTCTTCAGTGCAGCGGAATCGGGTTGTCCTCCACTTCCCAAAGATCTGGATCTTCCAAAAGTACTGTTTCTCAAGCTTCATGACAGCCTCCTGCAACACTGTTTATTTATACAGTATTTCTAAAACCCCTACGTGCGCACTAACAGCTATTCACTGCTTGCGGCCATTGTTTTGAGGTGATCCAAAAGACAGCTTTCCGCCAAAAAGCAAGCGCTGGCGAGCCTCTCAATCGTTGGCCTATACCTAGGCCTATAGAGATAAAAACCCGCCCGCAGGCCGCATGCTCATTGGGTCTATGGCTCCCTGAGCTTCCGCCAGAACAGCAAAAGCACCCCACCGAGGGTGCTTTTTCGTTGGCGGCTTCTGCCACGCCCCGATCACCAGTTATGCGTATAGCTCGCCGTCAAGGTCGCACCCGCAGCCGGCAGGCGGCTGTCGTTCTTGCCGCTGCGCATCAGCTGGCTGTAGAGCGGCAGGTAGTAGCGGTTGAACAGGTTCTGCACGCCGACGGTGACCAGGTTCTTGTTGTCGAACTGGTAGCGGCCCACCACATCGACGCTGTAGTAGCTTTTGACATCGGCGCGAGCAAACTGGGTCTTGCCATCGGCCAGGCGGTAGTCGCGTGCGCCAAACCAGTTGAACTGGCTGCGCAGGCTCCAGCGGCTGCTGGGGCTGTACTGCAGATAGCCAGTGATCTTGAGCGGCGGGATGCGGTAGCCCGTCATCGGCTGGTCGCTGCTGGCGCCGGGCGGCGTCTCGCGCCCCTGCATCCAGGTGACGGTGCCGCCGGTGGACCAGTGGTCGGCATAGTGGTCGGCGGTCAGCTCCACGCCTCGGATGCGCTCGCGCGTGCGGGTCAGGTGCAGGCCATTGTTGAAAGATTGGACAGCGCCCAGGTCCGAGCGTGACTGGAACAGCGCCAGCGTGGCCATGGTGTTGCCGAAGGTGCCGCGCCAGCCGATTTCATAGTTGTCGGTCTTGACCGGCTCCAGCTCGGACGCATTGATGTCGAACTTGGCACCGGCATTGCGCAGCTGCAGGCCCACATCGGGCAGGTCAAAGCCCTGGCTGAACGAGGTGTAGAACTCATGGTCCTTCCAGGGTTTGAAGGCCAGGCCCAGGTTGTAGAGCACTGCGTCGTACGCGACCTTGCCACCGGCCACGGTGGCCGGGTTGGGCAGGCGCGACTGCGACAGCGGCTGGAAATCTGCAAAGCTGGCCTGCGATTTCTCATAGCGCAAGCCGCCTTCGGCGGACCACTGGTCGTTGAACCTGTGCTGCAGCTGGCCAAAGGCGCCCGCGCTCTTGACGGTGACCCAGGGCATGTAGATGCGCTGCCCGGTGGGCTGGAACACCAGGCCGCCGCTCGCGTCGTAGGTGGCGGCATCGAAGGTATCCAGCGGCATATTGCTGCGCTCCTGGATATAGTCTGCGCCCCAGACCAGCTTGGTGCGCTTGTCGTCGCCAATGGGTGTGCTGATGGTCAGGCGCCCGCCAAACACCTTGTTGTTTTGCATCACCTGGTCGACAAAGTTGCCCCGGTTGCTGTTGCTGCGCGCATCAAAGGGCGCAAAGCGCACAAAATTGTCGCGGCCGTAAACCATCGCGCTCAGCAGGCTGCCGCCCAGGTCCTTGTGTTCGTAGCTGGCGCTCAGCAGGCTGTTCTCCACCTGGTTCTGCTCGGCCAGCTTCAGGCCCCGGATCGCGCGGGCCGCCACCGATCCTAATGGCGCCTGGTTGACGCTGGGGTCGTTGGCGTAGTCGGTCTTCTGGTGCGCGCGCAAGTGGCTGGCCGCCAGCTGGATGCGCTGGTTGCCATCAATGCGAAAGCCGATCTTGCCGCCCAGGCTGTAGGTGTTTGAATCGAACAGATCGCCCTGGCTCGCATCGGGCGCAATGCGGTCGCCATGGCCATCAAAAGCGCCACCCATGCGGCGGGCCGAGATATCGACCTCGTAGTCGACCACCTCGCCCGCGCCCGACAGGTAGTGCTGCACCTGGCCTCCCAGACCATCGCCGCTCAGGCGCGAGAGCGCGCTGTCAAAACCCAGCGTCGTGCGCGCCACGGGCTGGCCGCCGACCGGCCGGGTAGTGACCGAGATCACGCCCCCAGTGGCACCACTGCCGTAGATCGCATTGCTGCCGCGCAGCACCTCGACCCGCTCGATGCGGCTCATCTCCACATTGACCAGGTTGCGCGCCGTGTCGCGGTTGGTATTGAGCGGAATGCCATCGACCAGCACCAACACGTTGCGGCCGCGCAAGGTCATGCCGAAATCGCTCATGTTGCGGCTCGAATCGGACATGCCCGGCACGCTCTTGGCCAGCAAGCTATTGAGGTTGGCCGAGGTGGCGCGCAGGTCATCGAGCTCCTCACCCTCGATCACCGTGACCTGGCGGGTGGGCTGCATCAATGAGCTGTCGGAGCGCTGGTCGGTCACCACCACGGTGGGCAGCTGGTGGCTGGGCTCTGCAGGTGACGCAGGCGCCTCAGCAGACGTTGTAGCCGCTGCTGCAGGCGCGGCCTCCGCCACCGGTTGCTCGGCAGCCATTGGCTTGCGGATCTGCAGCGCGCCACCGTTCAAGGTCTGCAGCTGCAGCGCCGATCCCTCCAGCGCCTTGCGCACCGCCTGCTCTGCCGTCCAGTGGCCCTGGATCGCAGCACTGCGCTGGCCTTGCAGCACAGCGGGGTCAGCGACGATGCTGCGCCCGGTCTGCTGGCCAATACGGGTCAGGGTGTCGGCCAGGCTGCCCGCAGGAATGTCGAGCTGCACGGCAGCGGCTGGGGGCGTATCGGCGGCCCTGCTGCTGGCAGGGGCCAGCGCAGAGCTCAGCAAGGCGGCCAAGGCCAGCACATGGAGGGGCGAGCGTTCAGCACAGCTGCGCACGGTCGATGGAGCACCTGCATGGCGGCGCTGGAGGCGGGAAGTGGTCACGGCAGAAGTTCCTTTTCGTTGGGTACTGCTTAACCAGTGCGCCGAAACCGAAAAACCCCTCATCTATTTGCATAGGGTCGCGCGCATGTGGTCGCGCAACAGAGGGGGTTTTGCCTTCAGCGCCCACCTTGCGCGCCAATCGTGATCAACGGCCCCCAACGCTGGATCTGCAGCGGCAGCATCTGGCCCAGCGTGCCCAGCAGCTCCTCCACGTCCAGCCTGAAGATGCCAAACACCCGCAGATCCGCCACCGAAGGGGCCACGCGGATATAGCCAGAAAAATAGGCCTGCAGCGCCTGGGCCACATCGGCCAGCGGCCAGTCATCGACAGCGAGCATGCCTTGCTGCCATGCCGCGCGCTGCACCGCATCGCCCGCCAGGGGCTGGAGCTGCCGGGCACTGAAGCGCGCACCTTGGCCTGCATGCAGCAAGGTCTGCCCCGCCTCGCGGGGCTGCAGCCTCAGACTTTGCTCCAGCGCCACCATGTCCGTGCGCTCCGCATGCACCCGGGCCATCATGCGGCCGGCGCCGAAGAGAGCCACCCCATCGCGGGTGTGGATCTGCAATGGAGCGGCTCCGGCATAGCGCCGCGTGGCGATCAAGGCCCCGGCGCGCAGCTGCAGCGCGGGCGTGCCGGCTGCATCGTGCACATCGACGGCAGAGCGGGCATCGAGCAGCACGCTGGTCCCATCGGCCAGCATAAATTCACGGCGCTCACCGGTGCCGGTGTGCCAATCGGCCATCAACTGGCCCAGCGGCGTCAGCCGGTCTGCGACCAGCGCGGTGGCCACACCGATACCGCCCAGCACCAGCGCGCCGCGCAGCACGCGCCGGCGGCGGTTGTGGAACAGCGCCTGCATGGCGGCTTGGGCATGCAGGCCCTCGGTATGGGCCTGCAGGCTGCGCACCGCCGTCAGCGACTCGGCCAGCGCCGAGCCCACGCGCGCCCAGGCCGCCTGGTGCTGCGCATCCTGCTGCAGCCAGTGTGCAAAAGCCTGGTGGTCGGCTGCGCTCATCGTTTCCGCCTCGTGACGCACCAGCCAATCGACGGCGGCGCGCAACGTGGCGCAGGGCAGGGCTGCATCGCTCATGGCGCGCAGCTGAGGCACTGCAGCAGCGCGCGCCGCATATGGCGCTCGACGGTGGCCAGCGAGATGCCCATCTGCTCTGCAATCTGCGGGTAGCGCATGCCTTCCAGCCGCGACAGCAGAAACACCGTTTTGACCGGCAGCGGCAGCGCGGCCAGCGCCCGGTCGATCTGGCAGATGGCTTCGACCAGCATCGCATGCGTCTCGGGCGACAGCGCCACCGCCTCGGGCATATGGCGCAGCGTGTCCTGGTAGGCCGCCTCCAGATCCTGGCGCTGCCAGAGCTTGATGAGGATGCGTTTGGCCACCGTCGACAAAAAGGCGCGCGGGTGCCGGATATCCAGCAGTTCGCCTTCCGTAGAAGTGCCCTTTTCGGTCAACTGCAAAAAGGTCTCCGATGCCACATCTTCCGCCTCGCTGTGGCTGGATGCGCGCAGCATCAGGCGCCCACGCAGCCATGCATGGTGCTGGCGAAAAATGGTCTCCACCTCAGGGTGGAGCGGGTGCTGTGGCATGGGCGGGGCCGTTGAGGAAACACGAACAACCGCAAGATCATAATTGATAATGATTCTTTTTTCACAAAGGGCGAAGACCCTTGTGCAACGGTCTGCGGCGAACGCCCTGCACCGACCGGCGCCCCCCGCGCCACCCCCATCCCGGCAGCAACTGGCTTGATGCGCATCAAGCATTGCACTGCATCAACTGCATCGCCCGCATTCATAAAGATTGTCAAACAGTCTCCAGCCTGAAGATGTTTGACATTGCCGCATTTCTGCCGCTTGCTCATCCTACTACCATGCATAACAGGATTGAATAAACTTATTTACAAAGGAATGCAATGAAAGGCTTCAGAATAGCGATGGCCCATTATGTGGGCCTGGGATGTGCGGTGGCAGCACTTCTGCAACCCCTGGTGGTCCAGGCCCAAACTGCACCTGTTATTTCATGCAGCACGGACCCGGCCATCTTCAATACCGGCATTGACGGCAGCAATGGCTACAGCATCACCAGCCCCAAACTGGCTCTGGGCAGCGTCGATGCGCATTGGACCATTGCCTCGGCCTTGGGCGATATCACCACCCCCGCAGCCGCTGCCGCGTTGACCTATGCCCCAGGCCCGGTAGACCGGCCAGGCGCTGGCAATGGCGCCTGGGTGCAGTCGCCCTTTGGCAATGCCCAATGGATCGGCGTGCAATACGGCAGGGACTACTACGTCTACCAATACCAATTCACGCTGGACCCGTCCGTTGACCCTGACAGTTTCAATCTGAGCCTGAGCCTGTATGTGGATAACCAGGTCAAGCGCATTCTGGTCAATGATGCGGTGTTTGACTACACCAACGGCGGCACCATTGCCGGGGTGGGTGGCTTTGGTGCCGGCGGCAATGTCCCGGTGCTGCTCAACCAGGGTTTCAACACCGGTGCCAACACGATCTATGTCGTCGTCGGCAACCAGGGTGACCCCTCGGGCCTGCTGGTGCAGTCCAGCGGCACAGCCTCGTGCTCGCCGCCGCTGTCCGTGGCCAAGCAAGCGATCAACAACGATGGCAGTGCCTACACCGGTCTGGCCAGCGCCAATGCCCCCGTGTTCTACAACATCACGGTCACCAATGCCAGCACGCGCGACGCCAGCGGCACGCGCCTGCGCGATACCCTGCCCGATGGCCTGCAAACGGCCGGCAGCACCTGGAGCTGCAGCCGCCCCGCCGGCAGCGCAGCCGTCTGCCCGGTGCCCGCCACGGGCAGCTTTCCGCTCGATACCGTCTTGCCAACCCTGCCCGCTGGCAGCGCTCTGGTGTTCCGCGTCAATACGCGCTTCAGCAACCCGCTGCCCGCAGGTGCCACCGTCATCACCAACACGGCCACCATCGAGCCGCCTGCCACCAGCACGCTCAGCTGCGCTGCCCGCGATGGCTTTCCCACGCCTTGCAGCGCCTCGGCATCGGTGGCCACCAGCCCCCTGCTCAGCGTGACCAAGACGGTGGACGCGACCGGCCCACTCTATGCCGGGCAAACCGCCACCTATACCGTCACCGTCAAGAATGAAGGCGCGGCCGAACTGACGGGCGTGGCCCTGTCTGACAGCCTGCCCGCCGGCTTTGCCTCGGCCACCTGGAGCTGCCAGTCGCCCGTTGGCAGTCTTGCGGTCTGCCCACAAGCCAGTGGCAGCCTCGCCGCAGGCGGGGTGCTGAGCCAGACCATCGCCAGCATGCGCGCCAATGCCAGCCTGGTCTACACCGTGGTCGCCACGGTGGACAGCATCGCCACCCGCATGGACCAGGTCAGCAACACCGCGAGCGCGACGGCCAGCAATGCCGAATGGCTGTGCTACAACCCGGCCACTGCGCAGACCCAGGACAAGCCCTGCAATGCCTCGGTGGCGGTCGATCTGTGGCCCAACCCCTTGCTGCAACTGAGCAAGACGGCGCAGGCCAGCGCAGCGGTCTATGCCGGCCAGACGATGAACTACACCATCACCGCCCTCAACGCCGGCCAGGTGCCCGTCACCCAGGCCCATATCACCGACCCCTTGCCTGCCGGCCTGGAAAACGCCAGCTGGACCTGCAGCACCAGCGGCGCTGCACCCTGCGTGCCCGCCAGCGGCACCGGCGCGGTGGATGTGACCGTCGCCTCGCTGGCCGCCGGTGACAGTGTGACGATCCAGCTGGCAACCACCGTCAGCGCGCAGCCCCCCGCCAGCCTGGTCAATACAGCCTCCTTCGCGGTGGGCGAAGCCAATGCGCAATGCACCGGCGGCAGTGCACAGCCCTGCAGCGCCACCGCGGCTGTTGCCACGACCACCCCGCCCCTGCCCTCCAAGGCGACCGCAGTGCCCAGCCTCCAGCAATGGAGCCTGGTGCTGCTGACCTTGCTGACCGGCGGCATCGGCGCCTGGCGCATGCGTTCGCGCGTTCAGCGCAGCCGCTAAGCATCGTGATCGATGCCCGGGGTGCGCAGGCGCAGCGCCCCCCGGCTGCCGGCCTTGGCGGCAGCAGAGGGCCAGTCCCCACACTGGCCTGCCCTCCCCGTCCAGCAACCGACCCACAACACCCTGGATCGTCTTATCAGAAATGAGATTCATTTCTATTTTTTGATAAGATCGCGCCTTCGCTGCCAACCAGCCCCTGTCCCGCGTCGCTGCCGGGCGCATTTTTGGGCCCCTTTTGCAGCCCCATGGCCAAGGTGTCCTCTCGTGCTCGCGAGCTATTACGCAGAACTGCTGAACTTCTTCTCCCGCTCGCTCAATGACCGGCAAGCGGCGGCCGATGTCGTGCAGGAGAGCTATGCCCGTGTTTTGGCACTGCAGGCGCGCGAGGTCGCAGTCAGGGACCTGCGGGCGCTGCTGTTTCGCACCGGCAAAAACATCGTCATCGACGACGCCCGCCGCCGCCAGGCCGATGCCCAGCTGCTGCAGACCCTGGCCCTGGTTAGCGCTGATGAAGCCCCATCGACCGAGCGCGTCATCGCCAGCCGCCAGCAGCTGGAGCGCTTGGTACGCCGCCTCTCGGCTATGCCGCGCAAGCGCCGCGAGGTGTTTGTGCTGGTGCGCATCTATGGCTTTAGCCATGCCGAAGCGGCCGCGCACATGGACATCAGCATGGCCTCAGTGGAAAAGCATGTGGTGCGCGCCGTTTGCGACTGCATGGGGCTGGAGGCCTGATGGCAGCGGCCGGCACTGGGGCAGACAGCCCGCGCAAACGCCTGGAATATGCCTTGCTGCTGATCGCCCGCCAGCACGCGGGGGAGGCAGCCAGCGCCAAGGCCGCGACACAGACTTTGGCCCGCTGGCGTGCGCAGTCGCCCGACAACGAGGCGGCCGCCCAGCAGGCGCTGCAGGGCTGGCAGGCGACCGAGGCGCATGCGCTGCAGGCGGATTTTGCACTGCCCACCAGCCAGGCCGAGCGCAGCCGCCAACAGCGCCGCCGCAGCTTGTCACTGCTGGGCACGGCGGGGCTGGCCAGCCTGCTGGGCCTGGGCGGGCGCTGGTACTGGCAGCAGCCGCTGGCACGCATGGCGCTGCACACCGGCCATGGCCAGATGCTGGCCCAAAACCTGCCCGATGGCTCGCACCTGGATCTGGCGCCATCCACTTCCGT
>NZ_KE148670.1:254-691 GCF_000410635.1 Comamonas sp. B-9 | reverse complement strand
CCGCGACCGCCGCGTGCTGCAGCTGGCTCAGGGCGAGATACGCCTGGATGTGGTCCACGATGCCCAGCGCCCCTTGGAGGTGCAAACACCGCTGGGCCGCGTGCGGGTCCTGGGCACCGTGTTCTCGGTAGCGCTGCGCGCATCGGGCCTGCAGGTGAGTGTGGCCCAGGGCCGCGTTGCGGTATGGGGCCTGCACAGCGATGCCGCCCAGGCCGCCGATGTGGTGCTGGCCGCCGGTGAGGCCGCGCGCCTGGATGCGCAAGGCGGGCTGCATACCGGCAGCGTCAACCGCCAGGATGTGGGCGCCTGGCGCGACGGCTGGCTGGTGTTTGACCACACGCCGCTGCCCGAGGTACTCAGCCGCTGGAACGACTACCTGGAGCGCCCGCTGCAGCTCGATCCAGCGGGAGCCCTGCAGTCCCTGCACCTGACGGGCA
>NZ_KE148670.1:0-217 GCF_000410635.1 Comamonas sp. B-9 | reverse complement strand
CCCAGCCTGCCGCGCTCGCTGCCGGTACGTGTGGAGCGCTTGCCCGACGGCAGCAGCCTGGTTCGCCGGCGCTAAATCCTGGCCCCTGCGCGCCCGGAACAACGGCGTCGATCCGCTGCCCCCAAGCCCAGCAAAATTTTTTGTCCGGTATATCGCCACTGCGACGTCTTCACAGGGACAACACCCTAGAGAGCATTCGCATGTACCGAGATCTGCC
>NZ_KE148669.1:397-1349 GCF_000410635.1 Comamonas sp. B-9 | reverse complement strand
GTGCGCGATATGCCCAGCTGCTGGGCAATTTCTTCCTGCGTCAGGTCCTCCAGCCGCCACAGCAAAAAGGCCTTGCGGGCAACCACGGGCAGGCCGCCGAGCAGGCGGTCAATGGCGACCAGGGTTTCGAGCACCATCAGCTGCGCATCGGGCGGCGGGGCCACGGGCTCGGGCAGCAGCGCGAGCGCATCGAGGTAGGCGCGCTCGATCTGGCGGCGGCGCAGGTGGTTGGACAGCAGGCGCTGCGCAATCGTGGTGAGGTAGGCGCGCGGCTCCAGCAGCGCCTGGAGTTGCTGGCGCTGGGTGCCCAGCACCCGCACAAAGGTGTTTTGCGCCAGATCGGCCGCATCCCAGGCGCAGCCGAGCTTGCGCCGCAGCCGCGCGACCAGCCAGCTGTGGTGCGCCTCGTACAGGGCCTGCACCGGATCGACAGAAGGTGAGGGCGGAATGCCGGGGCCTGGGTGCATGGTGTTGGGGGTGACGCGATGAGAATGGTTCTTATTATATGTAAACAGTAGTCAAAATATGGATAATGCGATTCATTCGCGTTATTGCATGGCGCCATGGCTGCACAAGCACTGCGATATCCCTGCGATCCCCCTGTCTGGCCGCTGCCCCGTGTTCGTCCACTACTACCGAGAACTGCTGAACTTCTGCCTGCGCCAGGTGCGCGACCGCGATGCCGCTGCCGACATCGTGCAGGAGAGCTACGCCCGGGTGCTGGCGATGGAGCAGGCGCGCGCACCGATCGCCGAGCCGCGCGCGCTGCTCTACCAGACGGCGCGCCATGTGATGGTGGACCAGTACCGGCGCGCGCAGCTGCGCACGCACGAGGACCTGCATGCGCTCGATGAAACCGCCCAGCCCCCGGGCCCCGCGCATGAGGAGCCCGACGCGCTGCTGTCGAGCGCGCAGGCGATGGCCGCCTATGCCTCGGCCATCGAGGCCTTGC
>NZ_KE148669.1:0-251 GCF_000410635.1 Comamonas sp. B-9 | reverse complement strand
TGCCGCGCCTGCGAACTGCTGCAGCAAGGCGGGGCGCCCAGCGCAGCCCAGCGGCCAGATGCCACCTTGCCTGCCACCCGCCAGCCTTGATACCGGCACGACGACACCCCCCAGCGATGACCTTGCCCCGCCCCCACCCCGCCGATGCTGACCGCCAGGATGCTGCCGATGAGGCCGCATTTGCGGCGTTTGCGCAGGGCCAGGATGCCCTGGGCCTGCAGGCCGCCCTGTGGGCCACGCGCCGGCGCAGC
>NZ_KE148668.1:53100-58878 GCF_000410635.1 Comamonas sp. B-9 | reverse complement strand
GCCGAGGCAGCAGCGGCCTCTGCATCGGCACCCTCCTGGGCTGCCGGCTCTGCTGGCTGCTCCGCATCCGCAGGCGCTGCCGCCGCTACGGCTGCCGCATCTGCTGCGACCGCTTCTGGCGCGGCTGCCTTTGCTGCAGCGGCAACAGGCTCGGCCGCCACCGGGGCTTGCTGGGCCTGCAGCGCTTGCTGCAAACCATCGAGCGCGGCCTGGATCTGGGCGGCATCGCCGCTGTGGTTGGCCGCTTCGAGCGCCTTGGAGGCATCGAGCACGGCCTGGTCGCGGGCGCTCAGCTGGTGCTGCACACGTTCGCGCTGCTGGGTCTTGCGGGCAAAGGCTTCATCGAGGGGCTTGCGGAACGCATCCCAGAGCTTTTGCTCATGGCGGCGGTCCATCGGCACGGACTGGGCTTCGGTCTGCCACTGGCGCTGCAGCTCGCGCACGGCGTCAATATTCAGGTTGGGCGCAGCGGCCAGCTCCACGGCATGGGCCACCATGGCCTCGCGGCGCGCAATGCTCTGCTTCTGGGCTGCATGCAAAGGCGCAGAGGCCTCGTGCAGCGCGGTCTTCCAGGCCTCTTGCAGCTCGGCATAGGCCTTTTCGCCCACATGGCCACTGGCGCGCCAGCGGTCGCCAAACTGGAACAGGTCGCGCTGAATGCGCTTCCAGTCGGTCGATGGCTTGTGCGCCTCGACCCAGCCCTTGAGCTCGGCAATCAGGGCCTCGCGCTCGGCGCGGTGCTTGGCACCCTCTTCGCGCACCTTGGACAGCCAGACCTCGACATGCTTGTAGGCCGCGTTGCAGGCCTCATCAAACTTCTTCCACAGCGCATGGTTGGTGGGGCCGCTTTGGTCGGCCTTCTTCCAGTCCTCGCGCAGCTGGCGCAGCGCTTCTTGCAGCTTGCGGCCGCCCAGCTCCTGGCCTTCGGGGCGGGCGAGCAGGCCCTGGGCCTTGGCCAGCAGTTCTTCGCGCACCTTGTCGGCGCTCCAGCGTTGCCAGCCTTCGAGTTCACCGGCGGCGATCAGCGCGGTATTGACCTGCGATTCCAGGTCCTGGTCAATCAGCTTGCCGTGCTGCTTGAGGGCAGCGCGCAGCTGCTGCGCCGCGCTGGATGCGCCCTTGCCATGGCCTTCGGCCGTGTGGGCCTGCAAGGCCTTGAGCGCTTCTTGCACCGCATGCTTGGCGCGCTTGGCTTCCTGCGGGTCGGCAGCGGGCTTGGCGGCAGCAGCACGGGCGGCTGCTTGCTCCACCTCGGTGGGCAGGCCGCGCCCGGCGCGGATCTCATCGGCCCAGACCGGCACCGTGGGCAGCGGTGCTTGCGCATCTTCAGCGGCAGCCAGGGTTTGCTTGAGGGCCGACTGGAACGCATCCCAGACCAGCAGCAGCTGCGACTTGGAGGCCTCGAGCATGCTCGGGTAGCGCGCTTCGACGCTGCCCCAGCTGGCATCGCCTTCGAGCACGGCGGCCTGGTCCTGCCAGTGCTGCACATCGGTGGCCAGTGCCGTCTCGGCAGACTGGGCATCCTTGTAGGACTTGGTGGAGAGCACTTCAACGCGCTGGGCCAGCAGCACGGCGGCCTCGCGCTGCACCTGCACGCGGTGCTGCAGGTCTTCAATCGTCTTGATGCGGTCGGCCAGCTGGATCTTGAGCGCAGCGAGCGGCTCGCGCGACAGCGGCGCGCCAGCCTTGGCGGCGTCGCGCTGCCAGGCCAGGGCATCGGCAATGTTCAGCTTGGAGGCGCCCAGCAGCTTCTCGGCCTTCTCGGCCCATTCCGCGGCGATGGCTTCCTGGCCCTTGGCGCGGCGCATCTCGTCCATGCGCTCACGGATGGCCTTGGCAGCACCCTTGTCGCGGGCAGACAGCTCCTTGAACACTTCCTGCAGCTGCTCGGCACCCGGGTTGGTTGCCAGCCATTCGCGCACCTTGGCTGCACGCTCACCCGAGGTGGCAGCCGAGAAAGCACCACCGGTGACGCCATCGAGGGGATGGGGGGCAGCGGCCGCCTTGGCGGGTGCGGGTGCGGGCTCAGGGGTTTCGGGCGTCTTGTTGCGCGAGATAAAGGGGAACATGGAGTCAGTTCAGTCGTAAATACGGCCTGCATCGCAGCGCAATGCAGCCATTGGCACATAAAAAAGAGGGAGGCCGGCCCGAGGGAGTCTCTGCGAAACTGCCTAGCCTGCATCCAGGTTGCTATTTTGACCCGGTTTGGCGTGGACTCCAAGCACACGGGCATCGCTATAAGGTAATTCAACCCAAGCATGGCCAAAAACAAAGGGCTGGCGCCCTGCGGCCCAGCCCTTGTTCAATGGCCTGTCAGCGCTCAGCGCGGCGCCAGACTGAGCTCGGCATGCGGCGTCCAGTCCTTGTCCTCGCCAAAGCCTTCGGTCTTGGCATTGCCCAGGAAGAGGCGTTCGAGCTTGACGCCCTTGCTGGCCAGGTAGTCACGCACCGTCACGCCCCGGGCCAGCGCCAGCTCGCGCATCGCATTGTCGGGCACGCTGATGCTGGTCAGCAGCAGGGTTTCCATCTCGGCCACCGGGATGTCGCTGGCCATACCGACGAGGTTGCGCGGCTTCTGGATATCGGCACGTTTGTACACCTCCTTGAGCAAGGCGGGGTACTCGGCAGCGCTCACGGCCTGCACGTCTTCGGGTTTGCCACCGGCGCGCACCGCGCTGCGGCGCTTTTGGGCCAGCACCAGGTCGTCGATGCGGGCCTTGCGCCAGCCGTCCTTCTCGCGCTCCAGGTCGGCCTGGCCGGCAACGGTCAGCTGTAGCGCCGGCCGGTCCTCCAGCGCCTTGGCCACCTTGTCCAGGCTTTGCTTGCTGTCCGCATCCAGCACCGCACTGCCGGGGGCAAAGGGCACATGGCTGGCTTCGCTGCCACCACCAAAGGCGCCCGAGAGCAGCGCAAAGGGCGAGGTCACTGCCTTCATGATCAGGTTGCCAATCACCTTGAAGATGATCGGCGCCAGGCGGAACTGCGGATCGTTGAGCGAGCCGCTGATGGGCAGGTCCAGGTCGATCACGCCATTGCGGTCAGCCAGCAAGGCCACAGCCAGCTTGACCGGTAGGCTCGCGGGCGCGCCCTGCACCGCATCGCCAAAGGTCAGCTGGTTGAGCACCAGCTTGTTGCTGGCCGTCAGCAGGCCCTCGGGCGTCACGTCGTACTGCACGTCCACACTCATCTTGCCGCGCTCGATACCGTGGCCGGCGTACTTGATGCTGTAGGGCGTCAGCGGCGACAGCTCCAGATCGCGCACCTTGCCATGGATATTGAGCGCCAGCGGCTTGACCAGCGGGTTGAGCTTGCCGGTGATCTCCAGCGACGCGGTGCCTTCTGCCTTGCCGCGCAGCTCCAGCTCGGCCAGTTGCAGCTGGCCGGCCGTTGGCTCGGACGAGAACGCACCCATGCGCCCGGCCAGCTCGGACAGGTCGGCCGAGTAGTTGGGCCGCACAAACTGGTCGCTGAACTTGACGGTACCGCCGGCGAGCGTGATCGGGCCCATGTCGATGACCGGGCCGGTGGCGGGTTCGGGGCTGGTGGGCGCAGCCGGTGGGCTGACCGCTGCAGCACCCGATGCCTCGACCACCACGCCTTCGGATGGCGCGGCCGCATCGCCAGCGCCCGCAGCACTGCTGCCGCCCAGGTCCTGCAGATTGAGCTTGCCGTTCTCCTGCACCACGAGGCGCGCATAAAAGTCGGTCAAGGCCGTCTCGCCCACTTGCACTTTCATGCGCTGGCCCGGCACCATGTCCACGACCAGGGCGCGCAGGCTCAGCAGCTTCCAGTTCAGCAGGTCATCGCCCGCCCCCATCAACCCAATGCCCAAGGTACCGGTACCCCGGTTGGCAGCAGCTGCAGCCGCCTTGCGGCCAGTCTCGCTCGCGCCATTGCCGTCGTCGTCGCCAGCATCATCACCGCTGGCCGGCGCTGCGGCGGCCACCAGGGGGCGCACGCGCACATCGTCCAGCCCGGCATCGCCCTTGACATGCAGCACTGGCCCCTTGTCCGATTGGGCATAGTCCACCGTGCCCCGGAAGTTGGCATCCGCCCGTACCAGGCGCACCGGCAGCAGGGCCGCCGCATAGGGCTCAAAGGCGTGGATGGGCAGCTGGCTCACATTCAGGCGCCCCACGGCCGACACCGGCGCCAGGCCCAGGCTGCCGTCATAGGCGATGCGGCCGGGCTCGGCGCGGCCACTGCCAATCCGGCCTGAGAGCTTGAGCGGCGAGGGCTTGGCCTTGGTCGCCAGCGGCGCATAGTCGCGCAGCTCCAGATCCCAGCCGGTCAGGCGAAAGGCGACCTTGCGGGCGGTCGATTCATCCTGGAAGGCCAGCTGGGCACCCTTGATGGCGACCAGGTCCAGCTGCACATCCCAGGGTTTGCTGGCTGCGCTCGTCGATGCCGGCTTGCGACCATCGGCTTTGCGGGCCTGCGAGGCCACCAGCCAGTCCTCAAACATCATGCGCCCGTCCTTGGCGCGCGAGACACCGAGCACCGGCTCGACCAGTTGCACCGAACCGAGCTTGACCTGCTGGGCTTCGGTATCCAGCACGGCATCCTTGACCAGCAGCTGGCGCAGCTCCAGCAGGTTGTTCTTGCCTTTGAGGCCGATGGCAGGGCCATGGGGCGGCGCGCAGTTGGCCT
Organism: Comamonas sp. B-9; assembly: GCF_000410635.1. NCBI lineage: Bacteria > Pseudomonadati > Pseudomonadota > Betaproteobacteria > Burkholderiales > Comamonadaceae > Comamonas > Comamonas sp. B-9. Next base: position 54,228 of record NZ_KE148668.1, on the reverse strand, counting down.
TGCTGTTGCACTGCAGGGCCACGTCCGACACGCGCATCTGCGCCAGCGCCACCTTGAGCGCCGCGCCCTGGCGGCTCAGGTGCATCTCACTGTCTATCGTGCCCAGCAGGCCCGGCTCGATCACCCCGGTCAAATAAGAAGCCCCCAGCTGCAGCGGCAGGCCCGTGGTGCTCACATCCACCTCGGCCATCTGGTCGGTCGCCTTGCCCGAAAACACCAGGCGGCCGGTAGACGGCACACCCTGGGCACCCGACAGCCCCGACGAACCCTCAAAACTGAAAGGTTCCTTGAAGGGCCAGGCAATCTGCTGGGCCTCCATGCTGAAGTCATCGAGCTGTACGCGCGCAGGCAGCGGCACGCTTTCATCGACCCAAACCCCCTTGAGGCGGCTGAGCTTGAGCGCATCGACCCGCACCGACCAGGCAGCTTGGCCGCTGCTGGCTTGGCCTATGGATGCGCCAGTTTCGGCAGCGACTGCCTGAGAGTCCGCGTTGTCGGCCTTGTCAGCCTTGTCGTCCTTGGCTTCGGGGCTTGCACCATCTGCACTGGCCACGGAGGTTGCAGGCTCCGCCTTGTCTGCGGTGGCAGCGGTGTCTGTGGGCTTGGCGGCCTGCGGGGCATCCTCAGCCCGGCGCGGCAGTGCCTGGCCCTGGGCATCGAGCAGGCTCAGCTGGCCATTCTTGCCCCGCTTGAGCGACAGCTGCGCGCCATCGAGCGCCAGCTGGGCGATATGCACCTGCCCCAGCAAGGGCTGCACATCGGCCAGTTGCACATCCAGCCGCTCCCAGCCCAGCAATTCGCCGCCGGCCGCGTCGTGCAGCTGCACAGCGCTGGCATACACCTCGCCGCTCAGGCGCACCTGCGTCTTGTCCTGCTGCTCAAAGGCCAGTGCCAGGTCGGCATTGAGCACGCCAGCCACCAGCTTGACGGGCAAGGACGCGGGGATATAGGCCAGATAGGGCTGGAGATCGAGGTCCTTGATCGCAAACTTGGCCTCGGCCTTGCGGTCATCGGCAAAGGGCGTGGCCTCGGCATGGCTGGCAAACTGGCTGCCATTGAGCACAAAGGCCAGTTGGGGCAGCACCTTGATCTCGCGCTTGGATTCGAGGTTGCTCAGAAAAGGAATGC
>NZ_KE148668.1:46840-53086 GCF_000410635.1 Comamonas sp. B-9 | reverse complement strand
TGGAGTTCATGGGTCTGGCCCACCGTGTCGTCGCGGAAGGCCACCTGCCCCTCTTTGAGCTCGATGTTGTAGAGCGCAAAGTGCGCCGTCTTGCCGTCATCGGGCGGCGGCTCAGGGCTGCGCAGCTTTTGCAGAATGTCGTCAAAATCAAATTTCCCGGGGGCAGTCTGCGCGATGCGCAGCACGGGCTTGTCCACCTGGATGGCATCGAGCACCGGTGCGAGCCTGAACACCGACTGGATATCGGCATCCACATAGATGCGCTCGACCGCCAGCATCGCCGCGCTGTCTGCCTGGGGCCCGGCGATCTGCAGATCGCGCACGGTCAGCTCCAGCGACCAGGGCTTGAACTCCACCGCCCCGATATGCACCGCCCGCCCGAGTTTTTCCGTGCCCAGCTTCTCTCCCTGGGTGCGCAGCAGCCAGGGCAGCAGCAGCCACGACAGCGCCCACAGCAGCAGCAGCGCCAGCAGGCACCATCCCAGCCGGCGCAACCAGCGCATCGCGACGACCTTTTTCTTGTTTGTTTCTTGCGTTTCGCTCACGGCGATGATCCTCACTCAGAGTCAGTACGGCCCACCCCATGGTATCCATGGCTGCGATGGCAGGCCCAAGATCCATTGTGCACAAATAAGCCGCTGTGGCGGCGCTGGCTTAGCACACAAAAGCGGCATCTGTCGCTGGTTCACAATCGTTCAAATCCTGCAGGCTGCCCCAGGAAACGGTGTGCCTCTATATATAGAGGAAAAACGCAGTTTCTATGGCGGCACCCCCTGCGGTAGCGGCACGGCCATGGTCGAAAGCAGCAGGGGGCGATGCCGCGATGCATGGATCCAACAGCCGGATCGGGCATCCGCCCGTCCGCCCTCCTCGAACACCGCGATGCTTTTCACACTGCGGCATGCCAAACCGCAGCGTGGAGCCGCAAAAACACAACGCCAGGCCCTGCTTTTTTGCGTCCACCGATATTTTACCCAGGTATAAATGCCAAAAACCTGATGTAGCCATGGGTTATTGGCTGGTTTATCCTGGTTTTTATACAGTTTTTTGGCCTTTTCATGTGAAATTTGTGTAGGCGCAGATGACCGCATGATGACCAAGACCTGCCCGCCCAAATCAGGCCAGCGTTTTGCGCGGCCCGCAACGGTTCTGTGCGCCTATGCGCAGGCGGCACCCAGGCACCGCCCTGGGCTGCAAAAGCGCAAATGGGGCTGCGCGCTACACCAAAAATAGAGCACAACAGCCGCGCAGCATTTGATAAAGATTGACTTTTTGCTGCATCCTTTATATCAATCAATGTATTTAAAAGATTAAATACAAGCTATTGAACCCATAAAACCGGGTCCCCGACAGGGCACCGATCCGGTGCTTTTTCTGCCTGCCATCCCCGCTGCAGGGCTGGCTGCCGCCCCTGCCCGGATCCGGCCCTGCAGCAGCCCGCTATACACGTTTTTTTATTACTTTTTTTTCTCATTTTCCAATTCAATAGTGTTGACTGAGTATTAAGCAAGCTTCTAGAATTCAGCCCATTGCATTGATTGCTGATTTTTTAGTCAACACCCCTCACGGTGTTTTGATCGTAGCCCCTGACACGCAAGAGCGTGCTTGAAACGACAAAGGGCCGTCTGCAACGCAGACAGCCTGCCGGAGACCACACAGGACAGTGTGGCTCCACCCTGCCAGACCCCAGCCCGGTGCACTATCCGCCGGGCTATTTGTTGGAGGTGGCGGGACTTAGAAAGGAAAAATCCCTATGACGGCTCCCGCGCAAGTGGATGCCGGTGCGCGCTCATTGAGCGCCACCATCAGCCGTGGTCTGATGACCATGGCACACAACAGTTTTGCTTTGATTGGTCTGGTGGTGGCGTTCTGCGCCCTCACCCTGGTGTCGCGCGACGACCTGCGCCACGCCGGCGAGGCGCAATTGCGCAGCTGGCTGCAGGCCCGCACGCATGCGCCAACCGTTGATCTGGCAGGTGCCGATGCCGATGCATCCACTGGCGACGATGCCGCCATGGTGGCGGCCGTGGACCGTGCCACCGCCAGCAACCCCCAGCAATTGCCCCGCAACCAAGCCAATGTGGCCTATTGGCTGGCCAAGAAATACCGCGTAGCGCCAGAGCCCCTGGCCGTGCTCGTCTCCGAAGCCTACCTGGTGGGCAAGGAAACCAAGCTGGACCCCACCCTGATCCTGGCGATCATGGCTGTGGAGTCGAGCTTCAACCCCTTTGCCCAAAGCTCGGTGGGTGCGCAAGGCCTGATGCAGGTGATGACCAAGATCCACACCGACAAGTACGAGCACTTCGGCGGCCACTTTGCGGCCTTTGACCCGGTGACCAACCTGCGCGTGGGTGTCAAGGTGCTGCAAGAATGCATTGAGCGCGCCGGCTCGCTCGAAGGCGGCCTCAAATACTATGTGGGCGCTGCCAACCTGCCGACCGACGGTGGCTACGCCGCCAAGGTGATGGCCGAGCACTTCCGCATCAAGCAAGTGGCCGAAGGCCGCAGCAACACGCCCAAGGCACCGGTGGCCCCCGCTGCCAAGCCTTCGCTGTCGGCCCAGGCGGATACGCCCGCCGCAGCCGGCACCGTGGCCGACAAGGCCAAGGCCGCCAGCAACAGCGCAGCTGCAGGCAACGCTTCTGAAACCGTGGCCCTGGCCGACAAGCAAGCCGCGCTGCCAGCAGCGGCCAAGGCCGAGGCCACCGCCGTGGCCATGGGTTCCTGACCAGCCCCTCCGGCTCATCGCCCTCTTCGCACAAGCACCCAGCCGGGTGCTTTTGTTTTTTCTGGCCCTGGCACAGCTTCCCGGAACCGGTTTTTATCCAGACGTGGCGATAAACCCATTGCCCCAGGCCGGTGCAGCTCGGCTACACTAGCCGGGTACGCGACTGGCGATAGACATCTGTATGACCGGATTGTTGACGTGGAATGCAGGCCCGGCCTGCAGCAACCACCGGGGAGCGTACCGTGCAGTGCCAGGGCGAGCGCATCGCCCCCCGCACCCGCCACGTGTTAGCCGTGCGCCTGGGCAGCCCCTGTTTTCGCCAACCTCACTGTTGGCAGGCAGGGCTCACTTCTGACTCCAACGACCGCCATGTACCAACGTAACATCCTTGTCGAACAGACCGACGCAGAACTCTTTGCGGCCATCCAGGCCGAAAACCAGCGCCAAGAGCAGCACATCGAGCTGATCGCCAGCGAAAACTATGCCTCCCCCGCCGTGATGTGGGCCCAGGGCACCCAGCTGACCAACAAGTACGCCGAAGGCTACCCCGGCAAGCGCTACTACGGCGGCTGCGAATTTGTCGATATCGCCGAGCAGCTGGCCATCGACCGCGTCAAGCAACTGTTCGGCGCCGATGCTGCCAATGTGCAACCCCATTGCGGCGCATCGGCCAATGAAGCGGTTTTCCTGGCTTTCCTCAAGCCCGGCGACACCATCATGGGCATGAGCCTGGCCGAAGGCGGTCACCTGACCCATGGCATGCCGCTCAATATCTCCGGCAAGTGGTTCAACGTCGTCTCCTACGGCCTGAACGAGAAGGAAGAGCTGGACTACGACGCCATGGAAAAGAAGGCGCACGAGACCAAGCCCAAGCTGATCATCGCCGGCGCATCGGCCTACTCGCTGGAAATCGACTTTGCCCGCTTTGCCAAGGTGGCCAAGGATGTGGGCGCGATCTTTATGGTCGACATGGCCCACTACGCCGGTCTGATCGCCGCTGGCGAATACCCCAACCCTGTGCCCCACGCCGACGTGGTGACCACGACCACCCACAAGAGCCTGCGCGGCCCCCGTGGCGGCGTGATCCTGATGAAGGCCGAGCACGAAAAGGCCATCAACTCGGCCGTGTTCCCCGGCCTGCAAGGCGGCCCGCTGATGCACGTGATCGCAGCCAAGGCCGTGGCCTTCAAGGAAGCGCTGACGCCTGAGTTCAAGCAGTACGCCCAGCAGGTCAAGACCAACGCCCGCATCGTGGCCGAGACCCTGACCGAGCGCGGCCTGCGCATCATCTCCGGCGGCACCCAAAGCCACGTGATGCTGGTGGACCTGCGCGCCAAGGGCATCACCGGCAAGGAAGCCGAAGCCGTGCTGGGCGCTGCCCATATGACGATCAACAAGAACTCCATCCCCAACGACCCGGAAAAGCCGATGGTCACCAGCGGTATCCGTATCGGTACGCCCGCGATGACCACCCGTGGTTTCAAGGACGAAGAGGCGCGCCTCACGGCCAACCTGATCGCCGATGTGCTGGACAACCCACGGGACGAGGCCAACATCGCTGCCGTGCGCGCCAAGGTCAACGCCCTGACCGCACGCTTCCCCGTCTACCGCTGATCTGACCTGCGCCCGCGCCTATGAAATGCCCCTTCTGCAGCCATCCCGATACCCAGGTGGTGGAGACCCGTGTTGCAGAAGACGGCGGCTTTGTACGGCGCAGGCGCCAGTGCGGCAACTGCGAAAAGCGCTTCACCACCTATGAACGGCCCGAAGTCAGCCTGCCGGTCATCGTCAAAAAGGACGGCCGGCGCATCGACTACGACCGCAGCAAGCTGCGCGGCTCATTCAGCCTGGCGCTGCGCAAGCGCCCGGTTCCCATCGACAAGGTGGACCTGGCGCTCGAGCATGTCGAGGACAAGCTACGCACCCTGGGTGCGCGTGAGGTGCAGACGCATTTGATCGGCGAGCTGGTCATGGCCGAGCTGCAAAAGCTCGACAAGGTGGCCTACATCCGCTATGCCAGCGTCTATCGCAGCTTCGAGGACATTGACCAGTTCAAGTCCATCGTCGACGAAGTAACGACCCCGCCGCCCGAGCCCAAGAAAGACAGCGCCCGTAAAAAGGACTGAGGCACAAAAAAATGCGAACCCCTGGGTTCGCATTTTTCTTTGGGGGCCAGCCACCGAGCCGGCCCGGGCTGCGCCTCGTCAGGCTCGCGGCGCCTCGGCGGCAATCGGGCCCACGGCCTGCACCACATCGCTGTTCTGGGCGCGGTGGCGTAGCGCATGGTCCATCAGCACCATGGCCAGCAAGGCCTCGGCAATCGGTGCGGCGCGGATGCCCACGCAGGGGTCGTGCCGGCCCTTGGTGATGACCTCGGTGCTCTTGCCCTCGGTATCGATGGACTCGCGCGGGCTGATGATCGAGCTGGTGGGCTTGATGGCGATGCGGATCTCGATGTCCTGGCCGGTGCTGATGCCGCCCAGAATGCCGCCGGCATTGTTGCTGCGAAAGCCCTGGGGGCTGAGCGAGTCGCCATGCGTGGTGCCGCGCTGGGCCACGCTGTCAAAACCGGCACCAATCTCGACGGCCTTGACGGCATTGAGCCCCATCATTGCGTAGGCGATGTCGGCATCGAGTTTGTCGTACAGCGGCTCGCCCAGGCCCACGGGTACGCCGCTGGCCTGCACGCGGATCAGCGCGCCGCAGGAGTCGCCCGCCTTGCGTAGCGCATCCATATAGTCTTCATAGCGGGTCACATCGGCCACCGGCGCAAAAAACGGGTTGTTGGGCACATGGGCCCAGTCCTCAAAAGGCAGGGCCACCTCGCCCACCTGCAGCATGCAGGCGCGGAACGCGGTACCGAACTTCTCTTTGAGCCACTTTTTGGCCACGGCGCCAGCGGCCACCGTGGGCGCCGTCAGGCGGGCCGAGGAGCGGCCGCCACCACGCGGATCGCGGATGCCGTACTTGTGCCAGTAAGCATAGTCGGCATGGCCCGGGCGAAAGCTCTGCGCAATATTGGAATAGTCCTTGCTGCGCTGGTCGGTATTGCGGATCAGCAGCGCAATCGGCGTGCCCGTGGTCTTGCCCTCGTAGACGCCCGAGAGGATCTCCACGCTGTCTGGCTCATTGCGCTGGGTGACAAACTTGCTGGTGCCGGGGCGGCGGCGGTCCAGGTCCTGCTGGATATCTGCCTCGCTCAACGCCATGCCCGGTGGGCAGCCGTCAATCACGCAGCCAATCGCCGGGCCATGGGATTCGCCAAAGTTGGTAACAGTAAATAAGGTGCCGAAGGTATTGCCGCTCATAGCCCGCCATTATCACTGATGCCGGTGCCCCACGCAGCCCTGCAGGGCTCACCAGCGGGGCTGGTCACCCCCAGGCGGTTGGCCGGCGTGTGGCCAGCCGCCGGGCAGGCCCTGCAGCACGGCGCTGTGGCGCACCGCACGCAGGCGGCCAAAGCCGCTGTCCAGCGTCTCCAGATAGGCGTCAGGCGGCGCGCCGCTGGGTACCTTAGC
>NZ_KE148668.1:36787-46816 GCF_000410635.1 Comamonas sp. B-9 | reverse complement strand
CGGCCGCTGGCCCATGGACTGCAGCCACTGCGCCACCCGCGCCAGCGATACCTGCACATGCCAGCTGCCGCCCTGCGTAGCCTGGCGGTAGAGCGCAGCCTGGATGCCAAAGGCCAGCAAAAAGCCCGCGCTGTAATCCAGAATCTGCAGCGGCAAAGCGCGCAGCCCCGCGCTGCCAAACGCCTGGCCTTCGGCCCAGTTGATGCCGCAAACCGTCTGCACCAGCGAATCAAAGCCGCGCCGGTCGGCCCAGGGGCCGCTGCGGCCATAGGCCGACAGGCTGGCATAGACGATGCCCGGCCGCAGCCGGGCGGCAGACTGCGGATCCAGCCCCAGCGCATCCAGCGCGCCCGGCCGGTAGCCTTGGAGCAGCACATGGGCCTTGCCCAGCAACGCGGCCATGGCGCCCTGGCCTGCCGGGGTTTTCAAATCCAGCAAGGCCGAACGCTTGCCCCGGCTCATATCGGCAATGGCCTCGATATTGGGCAGAGCTGGCCCATTGAGCATCAGCACATCGGCCCCTTGCGCCGCCAGGCTGCGGGCTGCTACGGGCCCTGCCAGAATGCGGGTCAGGTCCAGCACACGCAGGCCAGCAAGCGGCCGGTGCTGGGCAGGCGCCGGCCCATCGCGGGGGGCGGCAGGCTGGTTGCTGTCCAGCTGCGTGATGGCGACCAAGGGCTGCGCTGCCACCGCCGCACTTTGGGGATGGGCCTGCCATTCCTGCGGGCTACGGGCCGCTGCCACCACCAGGCCGAGCGCGGCAGCGCGCTCCTCCACCGCCTGCGCCGTCCAGCCTTGCAGCGCATCGGTCACCGCTTGGCGCGGGGTGGCCTCGCCCGTGGGCAGGCCCAAGAGCCGCAGCATGCCATCGCGGTGGTGCGCAAAATTGGCATGGATGCGCAGCCAGCCCGGCGCGCCGCGATCGGCGCCGCAGGCATAGAGGCCTGAGATGGGCGCCCAGAGGTTGGGCTGCTCACCGTCCAAGGTGAAATAGCCACTGCACTCGGCCAGCACATGGCCCACATCCACCTGGACCTGGGGCATGGCCAGCTGCTGGCGGTGCTGGTGGATCAAGGCGCTGGCCAGGCCGCTGGCCGCCACGGCCGCGGGCGCTGCCACATCCAGGCAAAAACTCGAGGGGTAGGCTGCGCCATCGCCGCTGAGCGCCAACGCGCCCTGCTGCAAAGCCTGCGCTGGCAGGCCCGCTTGCTGCCACAGCATGTGCACGCTGGCCTGTATGGCCGCATGCAGCGGTTGCTGCGCCAGGTGGTGGCTGGTGGCGGTGTGGTTGTTGGTGGTTGGCAAGGCGTTCTCCTGGGTGACGGACTGCCGCCATTGCATACCTGCCGCACCCCGGGGTCAATCTTGATTGGGCCGATACACATGCCATTCATCTCTCACTGCAGTAGCATGGCCCATGGTTTCTGCACGCCCCGCCCCCGTCCCACCTTCCGACGACGACAGCCCCTGGCTCAGCAGCCAGCAGGCCGCCGCCATGCTGGGGGTGCAGCGCGCCAGCCTCTATGCCTATGTGAGCCGGGGCCTGCTGCAAGCGCACCGCCAACCGGGCCTGAGCGGCCATGTCTATGCCCGTATCGATGTGCAGCGCCTCGCGCGCCAGCGGCAAACCGTGCGCAACCCTGCGCAGCTGGCCCGCTCCACCCTGGACTGGGGCACACCGGTGCTGCGCTCGGCCATCACCCAGGTGGCGCAAGGGCAGCTGTACTACCGGGGGCGCGATGCGCTGCAATGGGCCCAGCACGCCAGCCTGGAAGACACCGCCGCGCTGCTGCTGGGCCAGCCCATCGCGGCAGAACCCGACAGCGCCCGCAGGGCAACCCCCAAGGCAGCCACAGCACAGCCCCTGCCGCAACCCCGCCCACCCGAGCAGGTACTGCGCGCCTGGCACAGCCTGCCCGCCCAGGAACCCAAGCTGGCCCAACCCGGCTGGCCCCAACCGCTGTTGCAGCAGATGCTGGGGGTGCTGACGGGGCTACCGTCCTGCGATAAAGCCCAGCCTGCATCCGAACAGCTCATCCACCAGCAGCTCGCAGCCCTCTGGCAAGTAGATGCAGTGGGCGAAAACATCTTGCGCCAGGCCCTGGTTCTGTGCGCCGACCATGAGCTCAATGCCTCCAGCTTTGCCGCGCGGGTAGTGGCATCGACCGGCGCCCGCCTGCATGCCAGCCTGGGCGCAGGTCTCGCCGCACTGACCGGCCCACTGCACGGGGGGATGACGGCGGTGATCGACCAGCACTGGGACGACTGGCATGCGGCGCGGCGCAGCAGCGAGGCATTGCCCCCATCGCTCGCCCAGTTGCTGGCGGACACCCGCATCAATGGCAGCCCGCACTACTGCGCGGGCTTTGGCCACCCGCTCTACCCGGCAGGCGACCCGCGCAGCCAACGCCTGCTCCGCCTGCTGCCGGCCCATGCGCAGCGCCATGCCCTGCTGGCCGCCGTACACCACCACACGGGCCTGCACCCCAGCCTGGACTATGCGCTGGTCGCCATCCAGCGCGGCCTGGGCCTGCCCGCAGGCGCTGCCTTTGTGCTGTTTGCACTGGGCCGCACGGCAGGCTGGCTGGCACATGCGCTGGAGCAGCGCGACAGCGGCCAGCTGATCCGCCCCCGGGCCCAGTATGTGGGCTTGCCGGCCGAGACAGATGCGCAGGCGGAGGCCCCTGCCACGGCCGACACCAGCGCCGGCCGCATCCCCGGGCGCATCATCCGTTTCTGACCCGTAGCAAGCCGCTGTTCCAAAGCACAGGCGCAAAAAAGCGGCCTCGCGGGCCGCTACTTTGGCAGTTCTGGCAGATGGCCGGTTCAGCCTCCCAGCTGGGCCAGCCGCTGCATCAAGAATCGGTCTCGCCTTCCACCGGCCAGTCGCGGATATAGGCCTTGAGCATCTTGTTCTCGAAGTTCTGGCTGTCGACGACGGCCTTGGCCACGTCGTAGAAGCTGATCACACCCATCAGCATCTTCTTGTCCATCACCGGCATGTAGCGGGCATGGCGGTCCAGCATCATGCGGCGCACCTCGTCCATGTCGGTCTCCATCGTGCAGGTAAGCGGTGCATCGTCCATCACGCTGCGCACAAGGATATTGCCTGCCGTGCCGCCATTGTTGACGATGGCAACGATCACCTCGCGGAACGTCAACATGCCCACGACATCGCCGTGCTCCATCACTACCAGCGAGCCAATGTCCTTCTCCGCCATGGTCTGGATCGCGTCGCCCAGAGGGTCGTTGACGCTGGCCGTGTAGAGAGTGTTGCCTTTAAGGCGGAGGATATCGCTGACTTTCATGGGTGTCTCCTTGTACCGTTCTCCGATGCTGGCGGGCCCGCCTGCGTGCACACGCATCGGCGACAGGCCTGCCCGCCCAGGTCTGCTAAATATAGCCGACAATGCCCGTCCAGAACGACAACATCGCGGAGATACGCCATGCCCGGTTACACCGACCCCGGCTTTGACACCCTGAGTCTGCACGCCGGCGCCCAGCCGGACCCGGCCACCGGGGCTCGCGCCGTCCCCATCCACCTGACCACCTCCTTCGTCTTCGAGTCGAGCGACCACGCAGCCAGCCTCTTCAATCTGGAGCGGCCCGGCCATGTCTACAGCCGCATCAGCAACCCCACCAATGCGGTGCTGGAGCAGCGTGTCTCGGCACTCGAAGGCGGTGTGGGCGCGATCGCGGTGGCCAGCGGCCAGGCCGCGCTGCACCTGTCGGTTGCGACCTTGATGGGCGCGGGCAGCCATATCGTTGCCAGCACCGCGCTCTATGGCGGCAGCCAAAACCTGCTGCACTACACCCTGGCCCGCTTTGGCATCGAGACCACCTTTGTCCAACCCGGCGATATTGACGGCTGGCGCGCAGCGGTGCGGCCCAACACCAAGCTGTTCTTTGGCGAGACGGTGGGCAACCCCGGCCTCGATGTGCTGGACATCCCCACCGTCTCGGCCATCGCCCATGAGGCCGGCGTGCCCTTGCTGGTCGACTCCACCCTGACCTCGCCCTGGCTCATCAAGCCCTTTGCGCATGGCGCCGACATCGTCTACCACTCGGCCACCAAGTTCCTCTCCGGCCACGGCACCGTCATCGGCGGCATCGTGGTCGATGGCGGCAGCTTTGACTGGGAAAAGTCGGGCCGCTTCCCCGAGCTGACCGAGCCCTATGACGGCTTTCACAACATGGTGTTCAGCGAGGAATCAACGACCGGCGCCTTCTTGCTGCGCGCGCGGCGTGAAGGCCTGCGCGACTTTGGCGCCTGCATGAGCCCGCACAGCGCCTGGCTGATTCTGCAAGGCATCGAGACCCTGCCGCTGCGCATGGAGCGCCATATGCGCAACACCGAAAAAGTGGTGCAGTTCCTGGCCAGCCACCCGATGGTCAGCCGCGTGGGCCACCCGATGCTGGAGAGCCACAGCTCCTACGCGCTGGCGCAAAAGCTGCTGCCGCGCGGCGCGGGCTCGGTGTTCAGCTTTGACATTGCCGGCAACCGCAACCAGGGCAAGAAGTTCATCGAGACGCTCAAGGTCTTCAGCCACCTGGCCAACGTCGGCGACTGCCGCTCGCTGGTCATCCACCCGGCCAGCACCACGCATTTCCGCATGCATGACGACGCCTTGGCGCAAGCGGGCATCAGCCAGGGCACGATCCGCCTATCGATCGGCCTCGAAGACGCCGATGACCTGATCGATGACTTGAAGCGCGCGCTCAAGGCCGCAGAGAAGGCCGCATGATGGAAATTCGTGTCTTTGCACTGCAAGATTCCGAAGCCGTTGTGCAGCTGTGGCATGACTGCGGCCTCTACCGTCCCTGGAACGATCCGCACAAGGACATTGCGCGCAAGCAGAGCGTCTCGCCCGAGCTGTTCTGGGTCGGGGTCGATGAACAAGGCGCGGTGATGGCCAGCATCATGGTCGGCTACGACGGCCACCGCGGCTGGATCAACTACCTGGCCGTGCACCCCCGGCACCAGCGCCAGGGCCATGCGCGCCAGCTGATGCAGCGGGCCGAAGCCGAGCTCACGGCGCTGGGCTGCCCCAAGCTCAACTTGCAGGTGCGCGCCGGCAACGAGGCGGTGATCGCCTTCTACGAAAGCCTGGGCTATGCCAACGACCACACCGTGAGCCTGGGCAAACGCCTGATTGCCGACATCTAGCCTCAGCCACACCATCGGAGCACAGACATGCGAATCCAAGTACAAGGTGCCGACCTGTATGCCTACACCGGCGGCAAGGCGCTGGATGCGAACCAGCCCACTGCCATCTTTATCCACGGCGTGCTGTGTGACCACAGCGTCTGGGCGCTGCAAAGCCGCTACCTGGCCAACCACGGCTGGAACGTGCTGGCCATCGACCTGCCCGGCCACTGCAAAAGTGGCGGCCCGGCGCCGCGCACGGTGGAAGAAGCGGCCGAGACCATCGCCCAGCTGCTCGATGCCGCAGGCCTGCAGCAGGCGGCCCTTATCGGCCACAGCTGGGGCAGCCTGATTGCGATGGAAGCGGCCGCACGCCTGGGCGCGCGCATCAGCCACCTGGTGCTGGTCGGCACGGCCGATCCGATGAAGGTTGCCCCCGCGCTGCTGGAGCAAGCGCTCAGCGCAACCGACCAGGCCATTGCCATGGTGCAGACCTTCTCGCGCGCAACGCTGGCACCGCCCTCGGGTGCTGGCAGCTGGGTGTTTGGTGCCGGCATGGCGCTGGCCCGCCGCGTGCAAGCCAGCAACGGCGACACCAACCTGCTGCACACCGGCTTTGTGGCCTGCGACAGCTACCGCAATGGCCAGGCCGCGATGGCCGCCCTCGCCTGCCCGGTGCTGTTTGTGCTGGGCGAGCAAGACCAGATGACCCCGGCCCGCGCCGCGCGTAGCTTGGTCGATGCCGCCAGGGCCGCTGGCAAGCAGGTGCAGGTCCAGATGGTGCCCAGCGGCCACAACCAGATGACCGAGTCACCCGACGCGACCCTGTTTGCGATCCACCATTTTCTGCAGACGCAGGCCGCAGCGCCGCAGGTTCCGGCCTGAGGGCCTGCCGCAGCGATCCGCCCCGCTATCAGCTTTGCTTTTGTGATATTGCTTTTGTTTTTATAGCAGAAGATCACGCATGTATCTGGCGTAAGAAGGCGTAAGCCACTGCAAAAAATGCCGCAATGCCGGCATCAAATGCGTTAGCCTATCTGCCAGGCCGATGGAGGCCCAGACAGCTGCACCTGAAAAGCTGCAGACCCGATACATACGACTTATGCAATACAAGGCCCTTCCCTGTTTGCTGCAACACTGCCAGGCGCAACCCTGGCATCTGCTGCGGCCGCGCGTGGACATGGACCTGGAGCGATGGGCAGAGACCTGGGCAGACCAGTTGTCAAGCCTGCATGAATTCTCCAGCCATGGCTACTATGGTCTGGATGTGCAAGATCTGGACGCCGACAGCCAACGTGCTGCCCGGGCCGGCTGGTGCCGTGCGGCACTGCAATCGCTGGCACTGTTGGATCTGGCCTACAGCCGGGGCCTGCCGCCTCGCGCGATGGAAACCCTGTTCGAGCATGTGCTGCATTGGTGCAATGAGTATGCGGTCTTTATGCGCAGCGATGCCGCAGCGCCGGCGCAAGCGCGCCAACCGATCAACCCCGCCTCCAACAGCTACCCGGCTGCCGTGCAACTGCTGGCGCTGCCCGTACTGCTGGAGCGCCAGGAGCTGATTCCCGGCATTGTCGAGCGCCTGCTGGGCAACCGCTGCGACTGCCTGCTCGACTACCTGAGCGCCGTCGCCTGCGAAAAGGACGAAGCCTCGGCCCAGGTCTTCTGCCCCAAGCCCTATGCCGATCTGATGGCTTTCTTCGAGCAGTCCGAGCTGGGCACCGAGCCCTTGCAAGCCTATCTGGACGAGAACTACAGCAGCCAGCTGCACCCTGCGCTGGCCGCCATTGGCCGGCTCATTGGCATGGGCGAGCACCACCCGCGCTGGGCCTGGGAAGTCGCCGCGCTGGTGGTGCTGTACGAGCTGGATGACAGCCCGTTGACCGCCTACAGCAGCTACCCCGCCGACATGGTGGCGCTGGCCCGCCAGCGCCTGGCCTTCAACGAGGCCAGCTTCGCCGCGCACTGAGCGGCTGCCACGCCACTGCCCAGCAGTTAGCGCTACCGCTGAGAATACCCATCGGGCAAGCCGCCTGACGCGCGGCAGCTCCAGCCCATCCGATTGCACTCCAACGCGGCTGCGTAGAGACTTTGAACAGGTTCTTAAGCCTTGGCCTGATCCGCCTGCGCCGCAGCGTCCAACGCGGGTTCAAGCGTCTGCGCTGGCGCATCTGCCTCATCCGCAGGCACCTCACCGGGCAGCCAATGGCGGCGCTCGAGCAGCGCAATCAGCGCGATCTGGTCGAGGCCGCTGTGCCACCACAAAGGCTCGGTCGCCTCGTTGCGGTCCAGCATCAGCGCGCTGACCAGCGGTGCAGCGAGGGTCTGCGCCGGCTCGATCAGCAGCACATAGCGCATGTCATGCTGGCTCTCGGGCGCGCCCGCGCTGGTTCGGCGCTCGTCCACATCGACGACGGCGCCCACCCAGTCGAGCTGGCACAGCACATCGAGCGCGCGGTGCAGCTGCACATCTTCCACCTGCAAGCGGGTGGCAAGCTGGTGCAGGTAGAGGCCCTTCTCGGGCTGGTAGCGCATCAGGTTGAGCGCACGCAGGCATTCGAGCGCGAGCTGAAAATCCCAGCTCTGCGCCAGCGGCAGGCGCGCCACACCGGCCAGCAGGCTGGGCAGGTAGGCAGCGACCACAGCGCCCAACAGCACAATCACCCAGGCCACATAGATCCAGATCAGCAAGATTGGCAAGGTGGCAAAGGTGCCGTAGATGGTCGAGTAGGTTGGCACATGCACGAGGTACAGGGTCAGCACCTTCTTGGCCACCTCGATGCCCACGGCGACAAACAGCCCGCCGGCCAGCGCATCGCGCCAGCGCACATGGGTGTTGGGCACATAGCGGTACATGGCGGTCACGCCAGATGCCAGCAGCACAAACTCCAGCGAATCAAAGGCCAGGCGGATGAGGTAGGGCAGCTCGCCCATCGCGCTGCGCGAAGCGGCCACCACCGACGAGGTCAGCACCAGGCTGGAGGCCAGCACCAGCGGTCCCAGCGACATGGCCGCCCAGTAGATCAGCACCCGCTGGCCCAGCGGACGCAGCTGGCGCACGCGCCAGATGTTGTTCAGGGTGCGGTCCATCGTCAATATCAGCGCCAGCGCCGTCACCAGCAAAAAACTCAGGCCCGCCAGGCCCAGGCGGCTTGCTTTGGACGCAAACTGCGTGATATAGCCCAGCACCTGGCTGGCGATGGTGCTGGGGATCAGGCTCTCGATCAGCCAGCGCTGCAGCTGCGCCTCGACCGTCGCGAACATCGGAAAGGCGGTGAGCAAGGCCAGCGCCACCGTGAAGAAAGGCACCAGTGCCAGCATGGTGGTAAAGGTCAGGCTGCTGGCCGTCAGGCCCAGGCGGTCCTCGCCAAAGCGCGTGCGCAAGGTATTGACGGTGTTGCGCCAGGGAAAAGCCGCGAATTGCTGCCACCACAAAGCCCATCCCTGGCGCGGTTGCACCTGCAAAGATGCCGCGTTTTTCTCATCACTGACGTACATACCGATATGATGCCATTTCCATGCCTGCATCCACCCCTGAACCCGCCGCAAATCTGCCTGATTTGGTAACGCCTGCCGCTGCGGGCGCCGCTGCGGGCGCAGCTGAGGGTGCAACTGCGGGTGCCGCTGCGCAGTTTTCGCGCTGGCTGGCCGTGGCGGCCTTGCTGGGCCTGGTGCTGCTGTCTCTGGCCTGGGAGCTGTGGCTGGCCCCCTTGCGGCCCGGCGGCTCCTGGCTGGTGCTCAAGGCCTTGCCGCTGTGCATTCCATTGGCCGGCCTGCTCAAGCGCCGTATGTATACCTACCGCTGGCTGAGCCTGCTGGTGTGGCTGTATTTTATTGAGGGCGTGGTGCGCGCCTGGGGCGATGCGCCGCCCAGCCGCTGGTGCGCGCTGGCCGAGATCGCGCTGTGCCTGCTGCTGTTTGCCGCCTGCGTGCTGCATATCCGGGGCCGCCAACGCGCCACCTCCCCGGCCACCCAGCGCGCAGCCGCTTCCTAGAACCGTTTTCTTTTTATTTGCTGAGACTTCCGATGACCGACCTGATTGCGAGCTTGCGACAGATTGTGGGCGATGCCCATGTACTTACCGAGGGCGACCTGACGGCCTATGAGCAGGACTGGCGCCGCCGCGTCCACGGCAAGGCGCTGGCGGTGGTGCGCCCCGCCACGACCGAGCAGGTAGCCGCCGTCGTCAAGGCCTGCGCGGCCAATGGCACCTCCATCGTGCCCCAGGGCGGCAACACCGGCCTGGTCGTGGGCTCCACGCCTGATACCTCGGGCCAGCAGGTGGTGCTGAACCTGGGCCGCATGCAGGCGATCCGCACGATCGACAAGGACAACCTGACCGTCACCGTCGAGGCCGGCTGCATCCTGCAGACCCTGCAGGAGCGCTGCGAAGGCCAGGGCTATCTGTTCCCGCTGTCGCTGGCGGCCGAAGGCAGCTGCACCATTGGCGGCAACCTGGGCACCAATGCCGGCGGCACCCAGGTGGTGCGCTATGGCAATACGCGCGAGTTGTGCCTGGGCCTGGAAGTGGTCAACGCCCAGGGCGAGATCTGGAACGGCCTCAAGGGCCTGCGCAAGGACAACACCGGCTACGACCTGCGCAACCTCTTCATCGGCAGCGAAGGCACCCTGGGCGTGATCACCGCAGCCACGATGAAGATCTACCCCATGCCCGCGAGCCAGCTCACCGCCTGGGCGGCCTTGCCGTCGTTCGATGCTGCCGTGCGCCTGCTGGCGCTGGCGCACCAGTACCTGGGCGCGGGCCTGACCGGCTTTGAGGTGATGAACCGCTTTGCGCTGACCCTGGTCGACAAGCACATGCCCCAGTTGCGCGTGCCCTTTATCGACAACCCCGCCTTCCCCTATGCCGTGGTGCTGGAGAACT
>NZ_KE148668.1:785-36775 GCF_000410635.1 Comamonas sp. B-9 | reverse complement strand
GGAAGAGCATGCCCGCAGCCGCTTTGAAGCCTTGATGGAAGCCGCATTCGAGCAGGAAATCGTGCTCGATGCCGTGGTCGCCGAGAACCTGGGCCAGGCCCACAACCTCTGGCATATCCGCGAGAGCATTCCGCTCGCCCAGGTCGAGGAAGGCCTCAACATCAAGCACGACATCTCCGTGCCCATCTCGCGCATCCCGGAGTTTGTCGAGCATGCCACCCAGGTGCTGAACGACAAGGTCCCGGGCATGCGCCTGGTCAATTTCGGCCACCTGGGCGACGGCAACCTGCACTTCAATGTGCAGGCGCCCGAGGGCGGGGACGCCAAGCAGTTTCTCGACGAGCGCGAGCACGAGGTCAACCACATCGTCTATGACGCGGTGGCCGTCTTTGGCGGCTCCATCTCGGCCGAGCATGGCATCGGCACGCTCAAGGTCGACACCTTGCCGCAGTACCAGTCGCCGGTGGCCCTGTCGATGATGCGGGCGGTCAAGGCCGCGCTGGATCCGCAGAACATTATGAACCCGCATGCAATGATCACACGCGCTTAGAGCCACTAACACAACCCTTGATACGTCGTTGCCTCGCCGGCCGCGCCAAGCCTTTTCGTACTACTGTACTGCCTGCAGCTTGACGCCTCGTCTCAACCGCAAACCTTCGGTTTGCTGGGTCGTGTTAGCAGCTCTTAAAACCCAGCGCCAAAACAAAACAGGGCGGCCCTCGCAGAGGTGCCGCCCTGTTTTTTTGTTCATTGAAGGATCACGACGCCGGCGTGCCCACCGCGTTGCTGATCATCTGGTTCACATCCTTGGGCCAGGAAAACGCTGCGCCCGGATCCTGCACCACGCGCGGCTGGCCGTCCTGCAGCCACCAGATGCGCATGGTGTTGCTCTTGGCATCCAGCGCCACGGCGGCGGCATTGTGGCCACCATCGTGCTGGCGGTTGCCGGTGATGTAGTAGACGGAGCCCTGTTTGCTCAGCGGCCCGGTCACCTGCAGGTTCTGCATAAAGGCCGCGCGGTGCTCGCCCAGCAAATGCTGCATGCGCGCAGCCATCACGCCTTGCTGCAAGAAAGCGGCATCCTGCGGGTACTGGCCCACCTGGGCCTGCAGCTGGTTCCAGGCCTGTTGGCCGCTGGGGTTGCCGCCAGCGGGCGTGGTCTGGCAGCCGGCCAGTGCCAGCGCCGCAGCAGCGCCCAGGGCCAGGCCCCATTTTTTCGTCATCATCCACATAGTTAGCTGTCCTTGTAGCGTTTGCCGCGCCCTCTCCTGCGCCAGGCAAACTGTCGATGTCCCGCTGCCCACCTGTGCTTGCCACGGCCATGCACCGCCGGCCCCGGTGGGCCCGGGCGCCAAAGCCGACACCCTACACCAATTTATGGCGGCTCAGGGCGGCCGCAGACATCTCCCACACTGGCTTATCCTTACGGCCTACGCAAAAAGCGCAGGCATCGTACAGTAGGCCCTTTGGGCCTCGCCCCCTGCCCCGCCCTCGCAGTGCGCCCATCGCACCGGGCCAGGCAATGCCTTAGCACCAGCGAGGCTGCAAGGCCCCCGTCTCGATCAGGCCAGAAGAACATGAAGCAATACCTCCAACTCGTCCAGAACATCCTGGACCAAGGCTCCTGGCAGTCCAACCGCACAGGCATCCGCACGCTCAGCATGCCCGGCGCCATGCTCAAGTTTGATCTGCAGCAAGGCTTCCCGGCCGTCACCACGAAGAAGCTGGCCTTCAAATCGGCCATCGGCGAGATGGTGGGCTTTCTGCGTGCCGCACGCAGCGCCGCCGATTTCCGCGCGCTGGGCTGCAAGGTCTGGGACCAGAACGCCAATGAAAACCAGGCCTGGCTGGCCAACCCCTACCGCCTGGAGGCCGACGACCTGGGCCCCGTCTACGGCGTGCAATGGCGCCAATGGCCGGCCTACAAGCTGATCGACCAGGCCCTGCCCCAAGGCGCCGCCCAGGTGGCCGACGCGCTGGCCAAGGGCTACACCCAGATCGGCGAAGTGGCCGAAGACGGCAAGTGCCAGATCGTGCTCTACAAGGCCATCGACCAGCTGCGCCAGTGCCTGGACACCATCATGACGGACCCGGGCAGCCGCCGCATTCTCTTTCACGGCTGGAACTGGGCCCAGCTCGAAGAAATGGCCCTGCCCCCTTGCCACCTGCTCTACCAGTTCCTGGTTGACCAGAGCAAGCGCGAGATCTCGCTGTGCCTGTATATCCGCAGCAATGATGTCGGCCTGGGCACCCCTTTCAACCTCACCGAAGGCGCTGCGCTGCTGCACCTGATGGGGCGCCTGAGTGGCTACACCCCGCGCTGGTTCACCTACTTCATCGGTGATGCCCACATCTACGAGAACCACCTGGACATGCTGCAAGAGCAGCTCAAGCGCGAGCCCTTTGAGTCGCCGAAGCTGGTGCTGTCCGACCGCATCCCCGACTATGCGGTGACCGGCCAATACGAGCCGGAGTGGCTGGAGAAGGTGGAGCCCTCGGACTTCTGGCTGGAAGGCTACCAGCACCATGCACCGCTGACGGCGCCGATGGCTGTGTAAACAACAACGCCCGCAATCGCGGGCGTTTTGCTGAGGGCGGTGCCTTAGCCCCCGCAGCGCTCTTTCAGCGCTTCAAACGACGCCCGCTTTTGCTTGCGGATCGGCAGCGGCAGCGCAATCGACTCGGCCTCGATCTGCATGCTCTTCATGCGCTCCGGGTCGGGGCAATCGGCCGGGCGGGGTTCTGGCTCATCGGCGGGTGCGGTTGCCGGTGGTGTGGACGGCGGCGGGTTATCCGTTGGGCGGCTGGTGGCCGGGCGGTCATGCTCACGCGGGTTGATGCCCTGGCTGGAGGGCGTCACGGTGATCGCCTCGGCCTTCTGCCCGGCTGCGCAGGGCTCATCCTGAAAGCTGGTGCGGCCCTGGGCATCGACGCATTTGTTGATGGCCCAGGCCGGTGCGCTCAGCAAAGACGCTGCCGCGAGCAATCCGGCAGCGAGGGTATGGCGGGCGTAGGGCATGGGCAATCCAGACAGGTGGCAAAAAGCCCATTATGCGGCAGGCCCCCCACCCGCCCCGGCTCAATCCAGATCAATGCGCACGCCGCTCTTGAGGAGCGCCTGCAGCTTGCGGGTTTCGGCCTGCAGAAACTGGCCAAAGGCCTCGGGTGTGGACAGCGACACCAGCAAACCGGTCTTGGCAATCTGGGCGCGCACGGCAGGGTCTTCAAGGGCGCGGTGCAGGTCGGCATTGATCTGCCGTACCACCGCATCGGGCGTTGCAGCCGGCGCCAGCATGCCAAACCAGCTGCCGCTGACAAAGTCCATGCCCAGTTCCTTGAAAGTCGGAATCTCGGGCGCGCCCGGGTGGCGCTGCTCGGCAGCAATGGCCACGGCTGCCACCTTGCCCGACTTGACCAGCGCGTACGACGACATGCCGTCAAACATGCCATCGACGACACCCGCCATCAGATCGGTCATCGACGGCCCCTGGCCCTTGTAGGGCACATGGGTAAAGCGGATGCCCGCCTTGGTCGCAAACAGCTCGGCCGCCAGGTGCGGGCTCGACCCTGGTCCGGACGAGGCCAGCTTGAAGCTGTCGGGCTCGGCCTTGGCGCGGTCGATCAGGTTTTGCAGCGACTGGCCACGCAAGCGGTTGGTGACCAGCAGCACATTGTGGCTGGAGCCCAGCAGGCCCACGGGCCGGAACGCATCGGGCCCATAGGGCAACTGCCGGCGCAGCACCGGGTTGGAGGTGTAGGCATAGCTGGTGAACAGCAGCGTGTAGCCATCGGCTGGCGTACGGGCCACGGCGCTCGTGCCGATGATGGTGCCTGCGCCATCGCGGTTCTCCACCACCACCGGCTGGCCCCAGAGCACCGCCAGCTTGGCCGCCAGCGAGCGGGCCAGCGTATCGGTCAGCCCGCCGGCAGAATAAGGCACCACGATGGTTACGCGCTTGTTGGGGAAAGCGGCCTGCGCCTCAGCAGCCGGCGCAGTGGCCACGCAGCAAGCCAAGCCCAGCCCCAGGGCTGTCACGCGCCAAGAAATCCTGATCGACATAAGACCTCCTTAGGGATCCTCTGCAAGAGTTGGCTGTGCCAATACGGCACAGAGGGTCCCTGGGCAGGGCTACAGAGCCTTCAGCCCCGCTGCCTGCCCGGGGCTTCGCTCAATCAACCTTGAGCTTGGCCACCTTGGCCAGCTGCTGCCACAGCGCCATATCGCTCTTGACAACCTGGCTGAACTCAGCGGCCGACTTGTGCGCAGGGATCAGCATGTTCTGCTCGGCAAACTTGGCCTTCATCTCGGGGCTGCCCAGCGCCTGGCCCAGATCGGCATTGAGGCGGTCGATGATCTTGGGGTCCGTCTTGGCGGGGGCGAACACGCCGTACCAGCCGTCGGCATCGAAGGTGTAGCCCTGCTCGGTCAGGGTCGGCACCTCCTGCAGCGCCGGGCCGCGCGCCGATCCGGTGGCGCCCAGTGCACGCAGCTTGCCGCTGCGCACATGGGGAATCGGCGAGGCGATATCCATAAAGCCCACGCCAATCGTGTTGGCCAGCAGATCGCCCAGCTCCACGGCGGTGCCCTTGTAAGGCACATGGGGCATGTCCAGGCCGTAATGGGCCTTGATGCCTTCCATCACCAAGTGGCCGGTCGAGCCACTGCCCCAGGAACCATAGGCCAGGCGGCCCGGGTGGGCCTTGGCGTACTGCACCATGTCGGCCAGGTTCTTGAAGCCGGTCGCAGGGTTGGCCACCAGCAGCACGCCCGCTGCACCCACCTGCGCCACGGGCGCCAGGTCGCGCATGGCGTCATAGGGCATCTTGGGCTGGATGATAGGGTTGATCGCAATCGACGACGACGGCGAGAACAGCAAGGTATAGCCATCGGCCTGGGCCTTGGCCACATGGTCATTGCCGATGATACCGTTGGCGCCGGCCTTGTTCTCGACGTAGAGGCTCTCCTTCAGCGAGCTCTGCAGCGGCGGCAGCAGCATGCGCGCAAAGATGTCGCCGCCCGAGCCCGCCGGCCCCGGCACAATCATCCGGATCGCCTTGTTGGGCCAGGCCGTATTGGCCCAGGCCGTGCCGGTGCCCGCTGCGGCGAGCAGGCCCAGCAGCATCTGCCGGCGGTTGAAGCTTGCGCATAAATCGGTCATTTTTGTCTCCTGTGGATTGCCGGTGGCCGGCCTTGCGGCGACCACCTGGTTCTTGGGTTTGCTGTGAGCAGCGGCCCAGGCTTGTGGCGCCCGGTGCAGCCGCCAGCGCGCTCGTTACGACATCTTCAGATCGGCCAGTTTGGCCAGCCCACCCCAGATCTTCATATCGGACTGGATGGAGCGGGCAAACTCTGCCGCCGGTTTGACGGCAGGCAGGGCCATGTTCTGGTCTTCAAACTTTTTGCGGATATCGGCGCTCTGCGCCACCTGCACCAGGGCCTGGTTCAGGCGCTCCACCATTTCGGGGTTGGAGCTGCCGGCGGGCAAAAACATGCCATACCAGCCGTCCGCATCAAACTTGAAGCCCTGATCGGTAAAGGTGGGCACCTGCGGCGTGGCCGGTGCGCGCTGCGTGCCCGTCACCCCCACGGCCAGCAGCTTGCCATTGCGGATATGCGGCACGGGCGACGCGATGTCCATAAAGCCCATCGGAATGTTGTTGCCGATGATGTCCGACAGCTCGGTGGACAGCGCCTTGTAGGGCACATGGTGGATATCGATGCCGTAATGGGCCTTGAGGCCCTCCAGCGCCAGATGGCCCGACGAACCATTGCCCCAGGAGCCGCAGGACAGCTTGCCCGGGTTGGCCTTGGCATAGCGCACCAGGTCGGCCAAGGAGGCAATGCCGGTCTCCGGATTGGCGACCAGAAAAATGCCCGACAGCCCAATCTGGCCCACCGGCAGCAGATCGCGCTGCGTGTCATAGGGCAGCTTGGGCTGGATAAAGGGGTTGATCACGATGGCCGACGACGGCGCAAACAACACCGTGTGCGCATCATTGCTTTTGACGACAAAGTCATTGGCGATGATGCCGTTGGCACCCACCTTGTTTTCGACATAGAAGGGCTGGCCGAGTGCCGCCTGCAGGCCAGGCGCCAGCAGGCGGGCAAACACATCGCCGCCCGATCCGGGCGAGCTGGTCACCACCAGGCGCACCGGCTTGCTGGGCCAGGGCGCGGCCGCCCGTGCGAGGGGAAGGGTGGCTGGCAGTGCGGCGGCCACGGCCGCCATCAGCAAGGTGCGGCGTTCAATGCGCAGCGGGTTCATGTTTGTCTCCTTGTAGTTCGATGTCATGCGGTGTCCAGCTCAGCCAGCACCGTGATGCCCAGCGCTGTGCCATGCACCGCCAGGTGCGCGCCCATCTGGATGACCTGCACCACCGCTTCGCGCGCGACGCCCAGGCCCTTGGCCTGCTGCAGCGCGGCGCGCAAGGCCTCGGGCTGGCTGGCGGTAAAGCAGGCATGCAGCGCAATCGTGATCAGGCAGCGCTCGCCCGCACTCAGGCCCTGGCCGCTTTCTGCGGTGCTGGCCAGCGCCTGCAGATGGCCAAAGTAGGCCGGGTCGATGGCCTGCAGCCGCGCCCACAGGTCTGGCTGCTGGCCTTCCGTGGGTTCTGCCTTGGGTGGCAGACCATACACCTGGGCTACCTCGTCCAACGCCGCCGCTGTCGCGCCTGCGCCTTGCAGGCAAACCAAGGTCAGCACATCGAGCAAGTCGTCATCGCTGGCGCCGCAGGCCAGGGCCTTTTGCATATGCAGCTTCAAGCCGCTGGCAAACAAATGGCTGGCCGATGCGTCGAGCGCCACATAGACCAGTTCCACCATGCGCTCGCTCAAGCCCCCGCTGCGCGCCGTGTAGCCGGCATAGTGGGCATAGGCCTGCAAAAACGCCGGGCGGCGGGCCAGCAGTTGCGCGTTCCAGGGCCGCCAGTAGCCACGCTCCTGGCGGTACAGCGCCTCGACGGCGGCGGTGTCCAGTTCAGCCATGGGCGCTCTCCTCGGTGCCCGAGATATCGATGCACTGCCCGGTGACAAACTGCGCCTGCGCACCGGCCAAAAAACGGACCAGCGGCAGCAGCTGCGCCACAGCCGCCCCCGTGGCCTGTTCGGGCGACAGCAGCAGTGCATTGATGCGCAAGCCTTGTGTGGCCCATTCACAGGCCAGGGTGGCGATCAGCATGCGTGCGGCAGCCAGTGCCGTCTGGTGCTGCCAGGCGGGCACGCCTTCGGGGGCAGTCGCGGGCAGCAAGAGCAGCAGGCTGGCATCGCGCGCATGGGCGGCTGCAAACTGCTGGCCGGCGCTCAGCACGGCCTCCACAAGATCACCACCGGCAGGGGCCAGCGCCTGGGTGCTGACCAGGCCTTGGCATGGCGTGGCCGTTGCCTGCGCGCCGTCCTCCGCCTGCAGCGCTTGCAACCAGGCGCCATCACCTGCGGCATCGCCGCCCGCTTGCAGCTGCAGATGCAGCGGCGTCTGCAACGGTACAGGCACAGCGGTGCTCAGCGCGCAGCGGCTGCTGCCGCCGTAAATGCCCGATCCGCCATCGACCGACAGGACCTGGCCCGACAGCACGCGGGCCTGGGGCTGCGCCAAAAACACCAGCGCTGCGGCCATTTCTTCGGGCTCGGCCAGGCGGCCCAGGGGGATCTTGGCAACGGCATCGGCCAGTGCCAGGCGGCCGGCATCCATCAGGCCCTGCACCAGCTCGGTACGCACAAAGCCGGGGCACAAGGTGCTCACACTCAGCTGGGGGTAGCGCTGTGCCAGGCTTTGCGACCAGGCGATCAGCCCGGCCTTGCTGGGGCTGTAGAGCCCGCGCCAGGGAATGGCCTTGTGCCCCGCGCCGGAGGACACATTGACAATGCGCGCATCCGGTTTCAGGCGCGGCAGGCAGGTCTCGAACAAGGCCTGCGGTGCCTGCAGGTTCAGCCGCAGCAGGCGCTGCCACTGCGCGCGCGCCTGCTCGGCCAGCGGGCGGCCGCTGCTGTCCGAGATACCGGCGTTGTTGACCAGGGCATCGAGCGCTGGCAACTCTGCCAGCTGGCGGCCGAGCTGGGCCAGCGCCTGCGCATCGGTCAGGTCCAACGCAAAGGCCTGCGCGCTGACCGCCCCTTGCGCGAGGCACTGCTGGGGCAGCTCGGCAATCGCGGGGCTGATGTCGGCCAGCAGGCAGTCCCAGCCCTGCTGCGCAAACTGCAGCGCGGCAGCACGGCCAATGCCGGAGGCCGCACCGGTGATCAAGACAGCGGGCATAGGCTTTAGATGTTGGTGAAGGTGATGCCGCCATCCACCACCAGCGCCTGCGCGGTGGTGAACTGCGCAGCATCGCTGGCGAGGAAGCAGATGGTGCCGGCAATGTCGTCCACTGTGCCCAGGCGCCCCATTGGCGTCTTGGCCACGCGGCCGGCATCGCGCTCGGCATTGCGGTTGCGTTGCGTGCCCTCGGTCGGCACGGCCGAGGGACAGACCGCATTGACGCGGATATGGCGCTCGCCCAGCTCCGCCGCCGCAGCGCGGGTAATGCCCAGCACGCCCGCCTTGATGCCCGAATACACCATCGAACTACCGGCCGAGCGCAGCGCCGCCACCGAGGCCACATTGATGATGCTGCCACCGCGCTCGGCATCCATGCGGGCAGCGGCGGCCTGGATGCCCCAGAGCACCGCTTTGAAGCCGATGTCCAGCATGCGGTCCACCGTCTCGGGCATGATCTCGCTGACCGATTGGTAGCGCACCCAGGCGGCGTTGTTGACCAGGATGTCCAGCCGCTGGTGGCGGGCATAGGCCTCGTCCACGGCGGCGGTCATCTCTTCGCGCGTGGCCACGTTCTTCACCACACCAAAGGCCTGGCCGCCTTGCGCGGTGATCGCGGCCACCGTCTCTTCAACCAGCGCATCCTTCAGGTCATTCACCGCCACCACGGCGCCGCGCGCAGCCAGCTGCAGCGCCGTGGCGCGGCCAATGCCGGCACCTGCGCCGGTGACCAGGGCCACGCGGCCTTCCATATCTCTTGCTATTGCGCCTGTCATTGCGTCACCTCACAACGGTCGATAAAGTCAGCGCCCACGGCGCGCATCACAGCCCCCGCCCCCAGGCAGGCGTCGAGCTTTTTGAGCTCGCGCAGGCTGCGGTGCAGCCCCAGCTCCCAGGTAAAGCCCATGCCGCCATGCAGGTGGATGGCTTTTTCCAGCACCCAGGCGCCCTGGTTCAAGGCAGCGGCCAAGGCGCTGTCGGCCTGGCGCGGATTGCCCCACTCATCGGTGCGCAGTGCACGCCAGGCCTGGGCGCTCGATGCCTCCAGCAGCAGGCGCATGCGCGCCAGGTGGTGGCGCACCGCCTGCTTGGCCGACAGCGGCCGGCCAAACTGCACGCGCGCCTGCAGGTAATCAGCGGTGCGTTCCAGCGCGCCGGCACACATCCCGTTCACATACTCGGCCCAGAGCAGCTTGGTATCGGCACAAAAAGCCTGCGACTGCTGCGCGTCCAGGCTCAAGAGCGGCGTGGCACCGGCGGTCGATACCCACAGCTGGGGCACCTCGGGGTCCAGCATTTCTTCGGCCTGGCAGCGCAAGGCCGCCTTGTCGTAGAGCGCAAAACCAGCATCGGTCTGCACCAGCACATAGTCGGCCTGCAGGCCATTGCGCGCCACCCCGCTCCAGTCGCCAGCGGCCTGCGCGGCCATCACCACGCACAGCGATTTCTCACCGCGCAGCAGCTGGCCACCGGCCTCCGTGCCTTGCAGTGCCTTGCTCGCGGCAATCTGCTCAGGCAGGGGGTAGGACAGTTGCATCTGCCCTGCTACCCGCACCACCGGCATCGCAAAGGCCAGCGGCAGGCCCAGGCCGCCCTGCGCTTCATCGGCGCAGATACCAAACAGACCGGCATCGGCCATGGCGGTGGCCGCCTCGGCCGCGCCTTGCCCTTGCAGCACTGCGATGACCGCCTGCGCCGCCTGCCCAAACTCCTCGGGCTGCAGCTCTTCAGTTTGCATCGTCATCCCTTTAGTCCTTGGTCAGCTGTTGAATGCGCTGGGCAATGACATCCAGCTGCACTTCGGTGGTCCCGGCATAGATGCTCTCGGCGCGCGAGAACAGGTAAGCCTGCGTGAAATGGGCCTTGGCGCGCCCTGCCAGTGCGCTGTGGCCAGGGTGGATATCGGCCACCATCGCCAGCGCCAGCGAGGCAAAGGCCTGGTGGCATTCCGACCAGTACAGCTTGGTCAGCGATCCACGCGCACCAATCGGCTCACCGGCCTGCAACTGCTCCACGCTGCGCTCGACCAGGCCCTTGAGGCCATCGATTTGGCTAACCACCTGGCCGATGGCCTGGCGCAGGCCCGGCTCTTGCAGGCGCGCACGCAGCGCGGGCTCGGACTGGTAGGCGCGCACCAGCTGGCGCAGCTCGCACTCAAAACGCCAGGCACGGTACATGCGGTTGGTGGCACGCTCGATCGACAGCACGCGGATGGCCGCGCTCCAGCCTTCGTCGGCAGCGCCCAGTCGGGCCGAATCGGGCACGCGCACCTGGTCAAAAAACACCTCGGCAAAGGACTGCTTGTTGTCGATGGAGCGGATCGGCACCACGCGGATGCCGGGCGTATCCATCGGCACCGCAAACATCAGCAGGCCCCGGTGCTTGTCGGCCACTGTGCCGGTGCGGGTCAGCAGCAGGCAGTAGTGGGCCTTGGCGGCGCCGCTGGTCCAGATCTTCTGGCCCTGGATGAGCCAGTCATCGCCATCGGGCGTGGCCTTGGTGCGCAGCCGCGCCAGGTCCGATCCGGCCTCGGGCTCGGAAAAGCCCTGGCACCAGTACTCGCGCATCTCCAGAATCGCGGGCAGAAAAGCCTGTTTTTGCGCCTCGGTGCCCACCGCCATGATGATGGGGCCGGCCAGCTCCTTGCCGATCGAGCTGACGCTCTCGGGCATCGCCAGCGCGCCCACTTCCTTGTTCACCGCCAGGTGCTCGCGCAGGCTCAGGCCATGGCCGCCATAGGCGGTCGGCCAGGTCATGCCGGCCAGGCCCGCCTGGTACATGCGCGCTTCCCAGTCGCGGCACTCATCCAGGCTGGGCGTGCGGTAGTCCACGCTGTCGGCGCGCATAGGGGCGGGCAAATGGCTTTGCAGCCAGTCACGCGCATATTGCCGGTAGGCGCTCGGGCCCGATGCGGCATCGGGGCGGGCGAAATTCTCTTCCTGTTTCATCGCATAGTTCCGATCAAAGTCTGCATGACGCTGCACATCAGGCCTGCGGCTGTGCCGCCACCATCAGTGCATCGACCGCAATCACGCCCTCGCCGGCGGGTTGGACCAGCACCGGGTTCAGGTCGATCTCGGCGATCTCGCCGGCATAGGCCAGCGCCAGCTCCGACAGGCGCGCCACCGTGGCGGCCATGGCCTGCACATCGGCAGCGGGCTGGCCGCGCACCCCTTGCAGCAGCGGGTAGAGCTTGAGCGAGGCGATCATCTGCAGCGCCTCGGCCTGCGTCACCGGTGCCACCTGCACCGCCACGTCTTTCAGCACCTCGGCATAGATGCCGCCCATGCCCACCATCACCACCGGGCCAAAGGCCGCGTCATGCGATATGCCGGTGATCATCTCCACACCGCCGCCCACCATCGGCGCGACCAGCACGCCATCGATCTGCGCCTGCGCTGCGCGCTCTGCCACCCGCGCCAGCAGCTGTGCATGGGCCGTGCGGGCCTGCGCGGCGCTGCGGATGTTGAGCTCGACGCCACCGACCTCGGTCTTGTGGGCAATGTCGGGCGAGACGATCTTGAACACCACCGGGAAGCCGATCTGCTCGGCAGCGGCCACCGCCGCATCGGCGGACTGCACCACCTGCTCCTGCGTCACCGGCACACCAGCCCGCGCCAAAAAGGCCTTGGCATGGAACTCGTTGCGGAAGACCTGGGCATCCAGCGCCTCCCAGTGCTGCGCGGCAGCGGGCACGGTTGGCGGCTGGCCCAGCGTCTGGCCCAGGCGCACCAGTCCGGCCAGCCCCCGGGCTGCCGCATCAATGGTCGGGAAGATCGCAATGCCCGCGTTGGCAATGCGCTCGGTCACCTCGGCCGGGCCCTGGCCAATCAGCACGATGAGGCGGTCGGGGTAGTCGCACCGGATCTGGGCCAGCGCCTCCTGGTACACACCGCTCAAACGCGGGTTGTGCAAGGACAGCGACAGCAGCAGCACCAGGGTGCTGCGCGATGCATCTTCCAGCAAGGCCGTGAGCAGCTTGTACAAAATGTCGGGCCGGCTAGACATCTGCGCTGTCGCATCCACCGGGTTGCGGGTGCCGGCCACCGGCACCGCTTCCTGGATACGGGCACGGGTGGCATCGGACAGCTCGGGCAGGTCCAGGCCCGCCTGCACCATCGCATCGGCCATCATCACGCCAAAGCCGCCCGATGCCGCCACCAGGGTCACGCCCCGGTTGCGCGGCAGCAGCGCGTGGGGCAGCACCGACAGCGCGGCCGTCAGCTCCACCATGTCTTCGATGGACTGCACTGTCAGTGCCCCCGCGCGGGTCAGTGCCGCTTCGATCACCGCGTTCGACCCCGTCAGCGCACCGGTGTGCGAGGCCGCAGCCGCCTGGCCCTGCTCGGTCGCGCCAATCTTGAGCACCACCACTACCTTGCCGGCGGCGCGGGCTGCTTCCAATGCCTGCAGCAGCTTGCTGCCATCGCGGCAGGTTTCCATGCAGCACAGGATGATGCGGGTCTGGCTGTCACGGGCCAGCGCGGCAATGCCGTCGGCAATGTCCACATCGGCCTCGTTGCCGGTCGCCATAAAGCGGCTGATGCCCATGCCCCGGCGCACCACCGATTGCATCGTGAAGCTGCCCAGGTTGCCCGACTGCGAGACGATGCCCACCTGGCCGGCGGCCGGCAGCTTCTCTTCCAGTGCCACCGAGAACGAGCCAATCACCCGCTCCTCGATGCCCACCGCGCCCAGGCAGTTGGGGCCCAGCACGCGGATCTGGCGCTCCCGCGCAATCTGGCTCAGCTGCCGCTGCAGCGCAGCGCCCTCCTCGCCCGCTTCTATGAATCCGGACGACAGCACAATCGCCGCCTGCACGCCTTTGTCTGCGCAGTCGCGCAGCGCTGCGGGCGCCATGGCCGCCGGCACCGCGATGATGGCCAGCTCGGGCACCTGCGGCACATCGCGCACGCTGGTGTAAGCGGGCAGCGACTGGATGCTGCCGCCCTTGGGGTTGACCGGGAACACCGCGCCGGCAAACCCATGCTTTTGGAGCAGATGCAGCGGCCGCCCACCAATCTTGGTGGGGTCGTCAGAGGCACCAATGATGGCAATCGCGCGCGCATTGAAAAACGGATCAAGACCTGCACCGGGCTGCAGGCGGGTGGTTTGCAGCATGCTCAGCGTCCTTTGAAAACAGGGGCGCGCTTTTCCAGGAAGGCCATGCGCGCTTCCTTGGCGTCTTCGGTCTTGGCCAGCGCCATCGTGAACTCCTGCTCAAAGCGGTAGGCGTCACGCTGGGGCATCAGGTCCACCATATTGGCCGCGCGCTTGGCATAGATCACCGCCAGCGGTGCCTTGGAGGCGATCTCGCGCGCCATCTCCATCGCCTTGGGCAGCAGCGCTTCGGGCGCCAGCACTTCTTCGACCACATTGCGCTGCAGCATCTCCTGGGCCGTCAGGCGCTGGCCGGTAAAGAACATGCGGCGCATGGTCGAGCGCCCCAGCAAGGTCTTGAGCATCGAGGCCCCGCCGGCCAGGCCCACATTGATCTCGGGCATGCCAAAGGTGGCGTTCGACGAGGCATAGAGAATGTCGCAGGCCGCAGCCAGGCCCATGCCTGCCCCCAGGGCCGTGCCGTTCACCGCTGCAATCACCGGCTTGGCGCATTCCTTGATCGCATTGCCGGTTTCGCGGGTGACGCGGTTGTGCTCCAGAAAATCGCCGGCCACCTCGGCATTGGGGCGGTCCTTCAGATCAGCGCCGGCGCAGAACACCGAGCCGGAGCCGGTCAGCACCGCGCACCGCACATCGTCGCGCTCGGAGATCGCATCAAAAATCGCCACCAGCTCGCGCCGCATCGCACGGTTAAGGGCATTGACGGGTGGGCGGTTCAAGGTCACCAGGGCCACGCCGTCGGCGACTTCCAGCAAAACAGAGGGCTCAGTCATGGCGGCCTCCCCGGACATTGGTTACAGCGGCGGTAACCGTTGGCTGGAAGGCGGCGCAGGGCGCAGCCTGCGCAATAGGCGCTATCACTTGCATGTTGTCTCCTTGGATCTTGGCCGCTCATGGCGAGCGCCTGTTTCGAATCTGTGTTTGATTCTAGGAAGGAACCCTGCAAATGATTTCCCCCCGATTGGTTGAATCTGTTCTGCGTTCCCCGGGGTAGTGGCGCCCTGGGGCAACCCTATGATGGACAGCAACCTACGTGCAGCGCGGCTCCACCCCAGGAGCCCCAACCTCAAGCCCCCCATGCATATCGAGCCCCTGATCCCGCAACGCCTGGCCCTGGGTGAATGCCCCCACTGGGATGCCGCCACCGGCCAGCTCTGGGCCATGGACTGCCGGCGCGGCCATTTGCTGCGCATCGACCCGGAAAGCGGCCACACCGAGCAGCACCTGCTGCCAGCGCCCACGGGCTCCTTCGCGCTGAATGCCGATGGCAGGATCGTCATCGCGCTGAAGGAGGCGCTGGGCCTGTATGACCCTGCCAGCCGCCA
Organism: Comamonas sp. B-9; assembly: GCF_000410635.1. Classification (NCBI taxonomy): domain Bacteria; kingdom Pseudomonadati; phylum Pseudomonadota; class Betaproteobacteria; order Burkholderiales; family Comamonadaceae; genus Comamonas; species Comamonas sp. B-9. The sequence continues at coordinate 22,077 of NZ_KE148668.1, read as the reverse complement.
GTTGCAGACCCTCGCCGAGCTGGACGAGCACCTGCCCCATCTGCGCCTGAACGATGGCTGCGCGCTGCCCGATGGCCGCTTTCTGGTCGGCAGCATGCATCTGCATCTGGAAGCAGGCGAAGCGCCCAGGGGCGGCATCTATGTGTTGGAGCGGGATGGCCTACTGAAACGCATAGGCCCGGCCCTTACAACCGCCAATGGCCCGCTGATCCACCCCCAAAGCGACCGCCTCTTTATTGCCGACAGCGCCGCACAAAGCATCTATTCCTTTGATATCAGCAGCGGCCAGGCGCAGGACCAGCAACTGTTCGTCAGCACCCAGCCCCAGCAATCTGCGCCCGACGGCTGCTGCTGGGACAGTGAGGGTGGCTTGTGGACGGCCTTGGTACGTACCGGCCAAGTCGCCCGCTACGATGCCCAAGGGGCGCTGAGCCAGTTGATCAGCCTGCCCGTAGGCCACCCCAGCGCGCTCTGCTTTGGCGGGTCGGATCTGGCGGACCTGTATGTCACCAGCATCTCGGACAGCGGCCGCCTGCGCGCCAGCGGCCCGCTCGACGGTGCCATTCTGCGCATCACCGGGCTGGGGTACCGGGGGTTGGCCAAGCCCCAGGCGCGCATCCTTATTCCCGACTAGTCACTTGGGCAGCGCAAAGCGCTGCGCCTCCCCCGCCACCTGGCTCGCGACAAAATCCAGAAACAGCTTGACCTTGGCCGGGATAATCGCCGAATCGACAATCGTGGCAAACATGCCTTCTTCGAACGTGGTATTGCTCACCACATAATCGGGCAACAGCCGTACCAGATTGCCCGCCGCCAAATCCGGATAGACGGTGTAATCATCGAGCAGTGCGATACCCTCGCCCAACTTGGCCAACTCCAATAAAGCAATGCCATTATTGGTCAAATGACGCGGAGAAAATCGAATATCTTCCACCCCGGCACCATTCTTGAAATGCCAGATATGGTCTTTACCGGGCAAATAATAGGCCAGGCATTGGGCCTGCAATAAATCAGCGGGTTGATGGATGGCAGGCATTTTCTCGGCATAAGCCGGTGATGCCACCAAATAACGCTGGCTGTGGAACAGCATGCGCCGTTTGACCCCCGCCTCCACCGGCGGCGATATTCTGAAATCAATATCGATATTGCTCTTGACCAGGTCGACCTTGGTCTCGGACAGCAGCAGCTCCACCAGGATCTCGGGGTGGGCCTGGCGAAAGCGGGCGATGAGGCCCGGCAGCACGCGCTGGCCGAACATGGTGCGTGCATGCACGCGCAAGCGCCCTTGCGGGGCAGAGCTGATGGCGGTGATGCTGGTGTGCGCCTGGTTGATGGTCCAGAGAATGCCTTCCAGCTGGGCGGCGTACTCTTGGCCCGATTCGGTCAGCGACACCTGGCGCGTGGAGCGCAGCAGGAGCTTGACCTGCAGCCCGTCTTCAAACTCGGTGATCATTCTCGACACGGCGGTGGCCGAGATGCCAAACAGCCGCGCCGTCTCTGAAAAACTGCGGGTCTGCGACACCGACAGGAACAGCTCCATCGCTCTCAGACGGTCCATGATTCCTCCAGATTGCGCAGTACTGAATCTCGAATTTCACGCATACAGATCTCCTGACCCCACCCCTAGAATGATTCCATATTGCCCATCATCAAGGAGACATCATGGAATTTGGCGTATTCATTCTGGCGCAGCAGCGCGGCTACCACCAGCGCTCTCAGGACGTTATCAACAACTCCATCGAACAAACCGTGGTGGCAGAGCAAGCGGGTTTCAATACCGCCTGGTATGCCGAACACCATTTCAACAATTATTCACTGTCGCCATCGCCATTAATGACCGTGGCCCATGCCGCAGCCAAAACCAAAACCATTCGCCTGGGCACGGCGGTGTGCATTTTGCCACTCTACCACCCCGCCCGCTTCCTGGCCGAGGTCGGCTTTGTCGACACCGTGTCCAATGGGCGACTCGAACTGGGCGTGGGCTCGGGCTACCAGCAATTTGAATTTGAACGCTTTGGCGTCGAGATCGCCAATTCCGGCGCGATCTTCAATGAGTTTCTCGACATTATTCCCAAGGCCCTGACCCAGAAAATATTCGAATACCAGGGCGAGTTCCTGAATATCCCCCCCAGCTCCATCGCGGTGCGCTGCGTGCAAGACCCGATGCCGCCGCTCTGGGTCACCTCGGGCAACCCGGTCACCCTGGGCCGGGGCGTGCGCGAAGGCCACAACCTGTTTGTCACCGCCCTGCTCAACGGCAACGAAGCGATTGCTGGCCTGCGCACCAAGCTGGAGAACATCGCCTCGGCCGAAGGCAAGGACCTGGACAGTGATGTGAAGTTCGGCTTTCTGCGCTGCGGCTATGCCTCGGACAATGCATCGGAAATCAATGCCTACCTGGACTGCGCCCGCTTTCAGCGCCGCATCTCGGAAAGCCTCAAGTTCCGCCGCGCCCAGTCCGAAGACGGCTACATGGTCAAGGAAGTGCCGACCGAGACCGACCCGACCTTCGAGCAGCTGCGCAAGAACCTGCCCGTCGGCTCGGTCAACGAAGTGATCGACAAGCTGCTCGAAGAGATCAGCATCCTCAAGCCCAAGCACATTGCGCTGCAAACCCAGCTGGGTGACTTTGACCAAAAGACCATGCTCAAGCAGATCGAGCTGTGGGGCGACAAGATCATTCCCGCCGTGAAAAAAGAAGTGGGCCAGGCCGTAGCGCTGGCGTAAAGGAGACAGGGCCATGCGCGTTCACCTCAGCAACTGCGGCTCCATCAGCCTGATGGATGCCCACAATTTTCGGGCACTCGATGTGCTGATAGAACCCCAGCCCGAGCCCCAGCTCGCGCAGGCCCTGACCCGCATCGGCACGCGCGACGGCGACAGCCATGTCTGGCTCTTCCCCCAGGTGCTGCGCTTTCTGGCCTGCCAGGCCGCAGACAGCGAATGGGACACGGGCTTTTCCGCCATGCTGGCCTATGCGCAGCAGCACGGCTGGGTCAATACCCAAGGCCAGGTGCGCGCGCACATCACCTTGGCTGCGGAAGACCAGGTCGTCTCGGTGGCCGACTTCAAGGCCGCGATGCGCGCCCTGCCCGCCGGCATCAGCGCCGTGACCACCGGCCAGGGCAAGGATGTTGCCGGCATGATCGTCTCCAGCCTCACCTCCATCTCGGCCGAGCCGCCGATGGTCGGCTTTTTTGCGCACAGCGCCTCGTCAATGGGCGATACCTTGCTGCAAACGGGCAAGTTTGTCGCCAATGTGCTGGGTGAGGAACACAGCCAGATCATCGCCAGCTTTCTGAGCCAGCCGCAGGGCGAGGCCCGCTTCAAGGAAGGCCGCTGGCACAGCAGCGAGCACCAGCTGCCCGTGCTGAGCGACGCGCTGGCCAGCATGGAATGCGACATTGTCTGCACCCACACCCTGGGCACGCACAAGCTGGTGGTCGGCAAGATCCGCAAGTCCTCCTGCAACAGCGCCAGCCCCGTGGTCAACTTCAACGCCAGCACCCACAAGCTGGTGCCCTTGGCCGCCTGATCGCAGACCAGAGAGGGGCTTGAAAGCATGGACTGGTTGCAATTGGACCAACGCATCTGCGTCGTCACCGGCGGCGCCAAGGGACTGGGCGCCGGCATCGTGCAAGCGCTGCTGGCGAGCGGCTGCCGCGTGGCTGTGCTCGACCACGACAGCGACGCGCTGGCACAGCTCGCCGCCACCCATCCCGATGACCAGCGCCTGCTGCCCATCCGCGCCGATGTCTCATCGCCCGCTGCGGTAGAGGCTGCGTTTCAAACACTGCAACAGCACTGGGGCGCCGGCCCCAGCGTGCTGGTCAACAACGCCGCCATCACCAGCGCCGCGCCACTGGCCGAGTTGGATCCTGGCATCTGGGAGCGCCAGTTGCAGATCAACCTGGGCGGCTACCTGCGCATGGGCCAGGCCTTCTACCGCCATTCCGACGCCAGCCTGCCGCGCGCCATTGTCAACATCGCCTCGATCTCCGCCCAGAACGCCCAGCCGCTCAGCGGCGGCTACAGCATGAGCAAGGCCGGCATCCGCATGCTGACTGCGCAAATGTGCCTGGAATGGGGCCCCGCCGGCATCCGCTGCAACACCGTCAGCCCCGGCCTGTTGGTGACCCCGCTGAGCGAGCGCTTCTACCGCAACCCGGACGACCGCGCCCGCCGCGAACAGGTCGTCCCGCTGCGCCGCATCGGCCAGATCGAAGAACTCGCCCAGGCGGTGGTCTTCCTCGCCAGCCCCCGGGCCAGCTATGTCCATGGCGCGGATCTGGTGGTCGATGGCGGCTTCAGCCATTCGCTGATGACGCATATTCCTCGGACTTATGGGCAGGGGGAGCTGGGTGCCGCTGGTAGTAGCCGTGTGGAGTGATCACCCCAAGGTGATGACGGCGTTTGGCCAGGTGTCTGCGAGCGCTATTAACTGAAAAGTGGTAGCGCATCCACGCCATCTGCGCAAAAATCCTGGGCGTTCGGCATTCAACACGTTTGGCCCCAGCAGGTGCACCCATGCAAGACGACAAAGCGCCCCCCTTCGCCATGAAGGACAGAAGCCGCGAGCACCCCATTGCCGCATCATGGCGACCCAGGTTCCGAGAAGTTATCAGCCGATTTGCAGCCGGCGACTATGCTCTGTCTTCGGGCATCACTGGGGTCGACCCCATTTCGCCAGAAACCGCTGAACACATCCGCTCGAACGTTCTGGCTTACGGAGCCACGTTGACTGCATTGCCAGAAGCTGTATGGGAGACATCAAGCGCCCAGTGGTACGACTCGTTTTGGGATGTGTTGGTCGACCTGTGGACCATTGAAGAAGGTCAGAGCGACCTGGTACTACAAGCCAGAGTTCTGGAAACAGAAGCAGGTGTTCGGTTCACCATACACATGGTGTATGTCCCGTAGAGGCATGGGTATCTGCATGGCACGCTGGAATTTCACTCCCAACTGTCAACTGCTTGGGATATGTCTCTAAATTTCTGACGTTGGGATGTCAGCATACGGCCAGCAGCGGGCCTTCTTTGAGGGTCAGCAAGCAAGCTGATGTTGGTGAAAGCTGGCTCACTAGCTGCTGGGCCATAATCGGACAGTTGCGACGCCCCAAGGGGCAAGATAAGCAATTCCTCAACCCAATATCCAACTGGAGCCCTACATCTGATGGCTGCCATCTTCGCGTTCAAATGCAGTTGCTGCGGCGACATCCATGAGGGCTCCCCCAGCATGGCCTTTAGGGCCCCGGACCATTACGCAAGCCTGTCGGACGAGCAGAAGATGTCTATCGGGAAACTAAGTGACGACTTCTGCACTATCACTCACGGCGATGGTACGGACTACTTTGTCCGAGCCGTTCTAGAGGTACCGATTCACGGGATCGAAGAACCGTTTCTATGGGGGATCTGGGTCTCTCTCAGCCAAAAAAGCTTCGAACGCTATTACGAGACGTACGACGATCCAGTTGAGGGAGAGGGATTTTTTGGCTGGGTTTGCAACGACATCAACGTCTATCCGTACTCATCGTCTAGAGCGGCCGATGTTGTGGTCCAAGTCGACAATCAACGTCCGAAGGTGATCCTTCACAAGAGCGATCCTGAGGACGATCAACTGGTCATAGATCAGAATGAAGGCATTTCAGTGATTCGTGCCCAAGAACTCGCGGAGAAGGCACTGCACAACGAGTAAAACCTGCGCAAGGGCCGCTTTAGTCGTCAGAACTTGTATGCGCGGCAGGAGACCTGAGCGGCTGCTAAGACCTTGATCCGACCTTCTCCGGACATTCGACAACGCTCAACTGCGGGGCGGTTGTAAACGACCGGTCGGGGTACAGCATCAGCTAGCGCTGGGGACCTATGAGCGACTTTCGCTCGCATCGCCTTTTCCGAAATCAAGGCGCGAGTCACGAGCTTCAAGTGACTTCAGGTCATGATATGGATTTGATCCGACACTAACAACTTGCTGCCAACGAGCTCTGCTCGTGCCCCTTCCGGATCCTGGGTGAATAACAAGACACGCAGATCCTCCCGTGCGCGCGAGAACGAGACATACGCAAGTTTCTGCGTTACTGAACGCTGTCGGTCGGTGGGTTCACCGGCAGTCAGTGAATCGCCCCGTATTTGAACTGACCCCCAGAAGTTGGACGGTCACGATTCCGCCGATCAGGCGGTACTTCTCAGCCGGTACTCCACCGGGCTGAGCCCTTGCAGCCCGAGCTTGATGCGCTCGTGGTTGTAGTAGTGGACGTAATCATGCACGCCCGCTTCGAGTGCATCAATGCTGTCGGGTTTGTCGAGATGGAAGTACTCAGCTTTCAGTGTGCCGAAGAAGCTTTCAATCGCTGCGTTGTCGAAGCAGTTGCCTTTGCGGCTCATGCTTTGCTTGACACCATGACTCGCCAGCATCGCTCTGTAGGGCTGCATCTTGTAGTGCCAACCTTGGTCGGAGTGCACGATCAGGTCAGCGGTGGACTTGGCGCGCGAGAGCGCTGTCTCGAGCGTGCCGGAAACCAGCTCGAAGACTGGCCGCCGTGCCATGCGGTACGAGACGATCTCGCCGCAGTACAGGTCCATGCAGGCTGACAGGTAAAGCTTTTGGCCGCGTACATTGAACTCGGTGACATCGGTCGCCCACTTCTGGTTCGGCGCAGTCGCGCAGAAGTCACGCCGCAGAACGTTGGGTACGTGCGCATCACTCATGCCCGGGATATGCCGGGAGCGCTTCTTCGCCCGGATCAACGCACGCAGCCCCATCTTTTGCATCAGACGCTGCACGCACTTGTGGTTGACCGGCTCCGCCATTGAATTACACAGCGCTGCCGTGATCCGCCGGTATCCGTAGCGGCCCTTGTGCTCGTCATACACAGTACGAATTCTGGCCTCCATGGCTCGTTGTTGGTCGACGCGCTGGGCCGCCTGGCACTGGTAGTAGAAAGTGCTGCGCGCCAAGCCTGCTACGTCCAACAGGTCGGCCAGCTTATAGTCATGCCTCAACCCGGTAATCAGGCGCGCTTTGTCGGCGCAGCTGACATCTTCGACCGGATCAAGGCATGCAATTTTTTTAGGTACGCGACCTCCGCGCGCAGTCGGTCGTTCTCTTCTCGCAGGATTTTCTCCGCATCGGCAACGACCGTGCTCAACGGTTCTACAGAACGTCGTTTTGGCTTCATCTTGGGCTGTTCTTCTTTCCCGCTCTCGCGCGCCTGCAGGCGGCCTTGATTGAGATTGCGTCGCCAGACCACGACCTGATTGGGATTGCGGATGTCATAGAGCGCTGCGACCTGGCGGCTGGAGAGCTGCTCTCGATCCTGATGAACCAGCACCTGCAGCTTAAACTGCGTACTGTACGCGCTGCGCTTGGGGCGCAAGCCGTCGATGCCGTGCAGTCGGTAGTGGCTCACCCAGGTGCGGACCTTCTCCTCAGGCACCGACCACCGACGAGCCAAAAGCTTCGCGCCGCCTTCGCCTGCCAAGAAGCTCTGGACCACTTCCAGTTTGAACTCCGTCTCGTACTTCTTCATGAAACCCCTTGAAGTTCGTCCAACTTCTGGGGGTCAGTTCAAAGGCGGGGCGATTCATTCCTGGATGCGCCTCCACGCTCAGCGTTTGAACGGAATGCGGCGGGGCAGTTGGTCAAAGTCCCCTTTGGCGGCTAAGCGCAAAATATTCTGCTCCATTCGATGGTGCTGACCTGCCTTTGAGTGCGGCGACTGGGCGGTCACGGCAACATCAGATCCAGTCCCAGCATCCGCATCAGGCCAAAGGTCAGCAGCCCCAGCAGCAGCAACGCCAGCATAAATATGGCCGCCACCTTGCCGCCTGCGCGCAGCACGGCGCGGGGGTCGCCACCCTTTTTGCCCTGGTCGTAATGCCATTTGATGGCAAAGAACATGCAGGTGCTGAACATGCCCAGCTTGAAGATCACGAAGACTACGGGGATCCAATCGATCATTTTGCAAATTTCCAGCCAATGACTTGGCACTGTCCGAGCCCCAGCAAGGCATGAGGCCGCAACGCCAGCGATTGCCATACAAGCATGGGCCGCTGCACGTTCTGGTGCATATTACGCAAAAGCAATTTCCATACATGCGGACAAATTGTCCCAGGGGCCGTCTGCAAAACCCTTGCCCAATAGAATGGAGCGGATCGCCCAAGTTGGCGTCCAGACCAAGGCAGTGCGTTTTGCAGAGGCCCCCTCGGCCCATCCATACATCCTCAGATACAAGCATGCAAGAAGACGACGCCCTCCCCTGGTTGCCGCGACTGAGCGCGCGGGGCGGGCCGCGCTTTTTGCAGATTGCCGATGCCTTGCAAGCGGCCGTGGCCGATGGGCTGCTGAAACCCGGCGACCGCCTGCCGCCGCAGCGCCATCTGGCGGCCTTGCTGGACGTAGACCTGACGACCGTCACCCGTGCCTACGACGAAGCCAGGCGTCGCCATCTGCTCGAAGGTCGTGGCGCGCGGGGCACCTATGTGGCAGCGCCCAAGGTGGCGCTGACGGCGGTGCTCGACCTGGGCATGAACACCCCGCCGCCGCCGGCGGGCCTGGATTTTGACGATCTGTTGAAGCAAGGCCTGTCGCAGGTCTTGATGGGCGCTGATGCTGCCCTGCTGATGACCTACCACCTGGGCGGCGGCAGCGATGTGGACCGCCAGGCCGGCGCCCAATGGCTCAAGCCCATGTTGGGGCCGGTCGATGCCGAGCAGTTGGTTGTCTGCCCGGGCGCGCAGGCGGCGATTGCCGCCTCCATCCTGGCGCTGACTGAGCCGGGCGATGTGATCCTGGCCGAGCCGATGGGCTACCCCGGCCTGCGCGCAGCGGCGACGCAATTGGGCCGGCAGATCATCACCGTGCCCGCTGACCAGCATGGCATGCGGCCCGAGAGCCTGGAGCAGGCCTGCCGCCAGCATCAGCCGGCGCTGCTCTACCTCAACCCCACCCTGCAGAACCCGACCGCCATCACCATGCCGCTTGCCCGGCGCCAGGCGCTGCTTGCCATCGCGCAGCGCTGCAAGGTCCGCATCGTGGAAGACGACCCCTACTGGCTGCTGGCCGAAGCACCACCGCCACCGCTGGCCAGCCTGGCACCCGAGCAGGTGCTGTATATCTCCACCCTGTCCAAATGCCTGACCCCAGGCTTGCGCGTGGCCTTTGTGCTGGTGCGTGACTCTGCCTTGCGCGAGCGCTTTCTGGCCGCCCTGCGCGCCTTTGCGCTGATGGTCTCGCCGCTGTCTGCCGCGCTGGCCACGCAGTGGATTTTGGGCGGCTCGGCCTATGGGCTGATGGAGGGCGTGCGCAAGGAGGCCCGCTTGCGCCACCGCATGGCGCGCGATCTGCTGGCCGGCCGCTACAGCGGCGAGGGCGATGGCCTGCATGTCTGGCTGGAGCTACCTGGGTATTGGAGCCCCGCCCAACTCGCACAAGCCGCCCAGCGCGAGGGCATCGCCGTCACCCCGGCCGAGGCCTTTGCCAGCGGCGCGGCAGACACTGCCCAGGTCAATGCCATCCGCATCTCGCTGGGCAGCATCAAGGACCGGGGGCGCTTGCAGGCGGGGCTGCAGCGCTTGTCGGCGCTGCTGGCGCGGCGGCCGGATGCGTTCACGGCTGCCGTGGTTTGACGACCGCTTTACCCAAGGACCCAGCCATGCCCGCACCAGAAGAAGACCGCGATCTGCTTGAGCACTACGTCGAGGCCTCTTCAGCTTCTCTTGCAGGCCACCCACAGCTGCTTGCTCCCAGTGAGATGCTGGACCAAACCGCGCAATTCGCCTACCACCCCCTGGTCCAACAGCTGGGCTGCTATGTGCTCGATGATGCAGACACCAGCGACCACCACCTTCTGGCCACCCGCTCGCCGCTCGCGGGCTGCGTGCTTTTCCTCAGCCACGATGGCGATACGCGCGCCGTCTTCGATTCGGCAACCAGCTTTTTGGTGGTGCTGCAGCAGGCGCAAGCCAGTGACCAGGAAGTCTCCGATCTGCATCCCGCGCTATCCCCTCTCGCACAGGACCAAGCTGCATTGGGTGCGTTCATGCACCAGCTGCTGGATGACCAGACATTGAATGAGGTGGTGCTCGCGCTGATTCCTTCGCTCAACCTGGAAGACAAGGACCTGTTGCACAGACTGGTGGCCGATGACGACTTCTTTCTCGGTGAGGCCGTCGCGATGGCCATCCAAAAGCGCCCTGACCAAGCACTGCTAACCATGGCCCAGCTGGCCGCAGCGCATGCACATCCACAGGTTGCTCGGGCGGGAAAGCTTGCCGTTCAACGGATCCATCAGCTGGTCTAGGCTGCAGATACCACCCCGCCCGCCGCCTTATAAAAAATGGCAGTGTGAAGGGCTGAGGCACTCCAAATAGTCGCCGATACCTACCGCCAAAAGAAGGGCCTGTGCCTTCAGGCGGCGGCCAATTCCGACGCCTTGATATCCGCGATCGGCCCCAGAATGCTTCGGTCAAACGCCTTCATTGGCAGGCCTTGCTCAAGCTTGCGGGGCCAATCCGGGTTGCTGAGCGCGCCGCGCCCCAAAGCGATCAGGTCGGCGCCGTGGGCCAGCAGCTGCAGCGCGCGGTCGGCATCATGCAAACCGCCATTGGCGATGATGGTCAAGCCCGGTGCAAACCGGCGGGCCAGCTGAACCAAGCTCGGGCCTTCCGCGCCAAACGCGGGCTGCCAGGCTTCAAACTCGGTGACATGGATGTAGTCCACGCCCGCATCCGCCAACGTGCCAAAGATGGTCTCAGCGCCTTGCTCGCCTTCGGCCCATTTATGGCCGAAGTCGTTCACCTTGCCCTGGGACACGCGAATGCCCACCGGCACATCGGCACCGACTGCCGCGCGCACCGCCTGGATCGTGGCAACAGCAGCCTCCAGGCGCTGAGGCAATGCGCCACCCCAGCGGTCCGTGCGCAGATTGGTATGCGCTGTCAGGAACTGGTCCAGCAGATAGCCGTTGGCCCCGTGGATCTCGACGCCATCAAAGCCTGCGAGGCCCACGGCACGGGCCGCCGCACTGCCAAAGTGGGCCACCACATCGGCCATCTCTTCTTGCGTTATGGCGCGCGGGATGGGGTACGCCCCTTCGCCCCGGTAAAACGGCATCTGCAGGCCGCGAGGCGGTACCGCAGACGGTGCAATCGTCTGCCCCGGCCGGTAGCGGTTGAACTGCGACAGCGCCCCGGCATGCTGCAGCTGCGCGATGGACCGCGTGCCGGAGGCCTGTAGTTGGGCGGTCAGCGGGCGCCAAGCCTGGGCCTGGTCATCGCTGGCCATGCCGGGCTGGTTTTCGTAGGTTTGCGACCAGGCCTCGTCGATAAAGCTGCCTTCGGTAATCACCAGCCCAAAACCACCTTGCGCAAAGCGCTGGTAGTAGCGCTGCATGGTGGCAGTCGGCAGCCCGTCGGGCGTTGCGGTCACGCGCGTCATCGGCGCCACCGCCAGGCGGTTGCGCAGGCTCAGCTGCTTCAGATCAAATGGCGTTTGCAGGGGCGAAGTATCCAGATTCACAAGATGTCTCATTCGTTGAAAATAACAATAATTAATTTAATGGCCTTCCCTGCCAAGCGGTAGTGGCACAAAATGGGATGCCTCAATATCAAAAATCGTTATGGATACTGATTCTGTGGCCGTCTTTGTAGCGGCCAGCACCGTGGGTAGTCTGGCAGGCGCATCGCGCCAGCTCGGCCTGACACCGATGGCCGCGTCGCGCCACCTGGCGGCGCTAGAGCGTTCGCTGGGCACGCGGCTGATGCACCGCAGCACCCGCGCCGTCACCCTTACCGCTGAAGGCGAGGAGTTTCTGCCCCTGGCCCGCACCATCCTCGATGCCGTCGGCGAAGCAGCCAGCACCCTGGCGCCTGCCGCACAAGGGGCCCATGGCCTGCTGCGTGTCACAACGCCCGGCGCATTTGGTCGGCGCATCCTGCTACCCGTGGCCGAGCAGCTCATGCAGGCCAACCCTGCACTGCGCGTTGATCTGCAGTTCGATGACAAGGTGACCGATATCACCGCCGCAGGCATGGACCTGGCCATCCGCATCGCGCCGCCCAGCGCATCAGACCTGGTTGCGCAAGAGCTGGCCCCCAACCCCAGGGTGCTCTGTGCCAGCCCCGCCTACCTGGCGCAGGCCCCCGCGCTGCACAGCTTGAAGGATCTCGACCACCATGCCTGCATCAAGCTCAGCAGCATGCCCAGTTGGCCGTTTCTGGTCGATAGCCAGGAGCGGCAGCTTAGGGTCAACGGGCGCTTTGGCTGCAACTCGGTGGAAGGCGTGCGCGCCGCCTGCCTGCGCGGCATGGGGCTGGCGATGATGACCCACTGGGATGTGGTGGACGAAACCGCAGACGGCCGCTTGGTCGCCATCACGCTCTCAGACGCCGTGCTCCCCAGCCTGTCGGTATGGGCGCTCTACCCCAGCCGCAAATACGTGCCGCAGCGGGTGCGCGTCTTGATGGCCGCGCTGAAATCGGCACTGGCACCTTCTTTAGACACAGCGCTATAATCCGCCCGTCGAAAAAGGCAGACTTGGTTTGGTAAGCCCAGGTCCTTCCCCACGGAAGCGCTGACTCTGCCCGCGCATGGGTCCCCACGACGAACTTGCACCGCATCTGCATGCGGCCATCGGTTCGTCCCAGGGGTTCTCAAGACAAAGAATCACTCCGGCCGAACGGTCAAACGAGAGAGGACATGTCCATGCCTACGATCCCCCATTACGACGTCATCATTGTTGGTGCAGGCCCCGTCGGCCTGCTGCTCGGCTGCGAGCTGCGGCTGGCCCAGTGCGCTGTGCTGGTGCTCGAGCAAGCCGGCGACCCGCACTCCCCGCTCAAGCAAGCGCCCTTTGGCATTCGTGGCCTCACTATCCCCTCGCTGGAGGCGCTGCAGCGCCGGGGCTTGCTGGAGGCCGTCACGGCATCCCTGCATGGTGGCGCGCCCGCCGCATCGCGCCCCCACTGGCTGCAGCATGCGCGCCGGCCCGGCGGGCACTTTGCGGGCCTGCAGTTTTTCCAGGACCAGATCGACACCACACGCTGGCCCTACCGGCTGCCCGGCCCCGCCAGCGAGAGCATGCCCACGACGATGGAGCGCCTTGAATCGGTGCTGGCACGGCGTGCGGCAGAACTGGGTGTGCATGTGCGCCGAGGGGTTCGCGTGACCGGCCTGGTGCAGTCAGCCGACAGCATGCAAGTGCAAGCCGGTGATGCACAGCTGCAAAGCCGCTGGCTGGGGGGCTGCGATGGTGGCCGCAGCCAGATCCGCAAAGCCGCCGGTTTTGACTTCGCCGGCACCGAGCCCGAATTCACGGGCTATTCGGTAGAGGCCACGCTGGAGAACAGCGCTGCCCTCAGCCCAGGCCGCCATTACACGGCCACGGGCATGTACACCTTCCAGCCGCCCGGCACGATCGCGATGGTGGATTTTGACGGCGGCGCCTTCCACGGCAGCCCCCCCATTACTACCGAGCATGTGCAAACGGTGCTGCGCCGGGTCAGCGGCAGCGATGCCGCGATCACATCGCTACAACTCGCATCCACCTGGACCGACCGCGCCCGCCAGACCAGCAGCTACCGCAAGGGCCGCGTGCTGCTGGCGGGAGACGCCGCCCATATCCACTCGCCCTTGGGCGGCCAGGGCCTGAACCTCGGTCTTGGGGATGCAATGAACCTGGGCTGGAAGCTGGCCGCCACCATCCAAGGCGACGCGCCAGAGGGCCTGCTGGACAGCTATACCGCCGAGCGCCACCCGGTCGGCGCCCAGGTGCTGGACTGGTCACGCGCCCAGGTTGCCCTGATGCGGCCCAGCCCCGCCACACGCGCCCTCGCCGATATCCTGCGCGACCTGGTCGCCACGCGCGACGGCGCCACCTACTTTGCCGATCGCGTCTGGGGCGCGACGCTGCGCTATGACCTGGGCGACCCCCACCCCTTGGTCGGCCGCAGCGCGCCCGACTTTGCGCTGGCCGATGGCTCGACCCTCGCTGGCCATCTGCAGACCGGCCATGGCTTGCTGCTGGACTTTGGCAGCGCCGCGCCGTTGCGCGACTTGTCAGCAGGGTGGAAGGGGCGCCTTCGCTATATCGCCAGCAGCGCGGCTGATGAACTTGGCTTGCAATCGCTGCTGGTCCGCCCGGATGGCATCGTCGCCTGGGTGGGTGAAGGTGTTGTGGAGCAGGACCAGGTGGCTGAGGCAATTCAACGCTGGTTTGGCCAGCCGCTGCAGCGCTGATGCGCGGGCGGGGGGCCGGAGCTTAATCCGGCTCCGGCCAAAACATCTTTCGGACCTGGTCGTTGAAGTAAGGCAGCATCAAGGTCAAACCGCCCGAGGCATTGGCCAGAAAATCCAGCACTTGGGCCCAGGAGGACTCGACGGAGAGCCAGTTGTTGCCGACGATAAACAGCAGCCCGCAGGCGGTGGTGACCAGGTTGAGCGCAGGCGCCCAGGGACGAAAGCGCATGCAGCCATAAAAACCGGCGGTCCAACCCAAGATGATGAAGCACAGCAGCACGACCATCTCCCCCTCCAGCGCGATAGGAAACCGCAGCGGATGCTGCGAGGACAGCAGCTCGGTCCTGAAATCCATGCGGATGGACAGCACTAACAGCAGGACGGTGGCGATAACGAGCAGGCGGTAGCGATTTTTGGTCATGGGTCTGGGGCAAGTTGCGCCATGCTAGCAAATTGCCAACCGCTGGCGGCCTTCCTCTATGAGTCCTCTCGGCCCTCAGGACTGTGTCACCCCTTTTGTATCCCGCGCAGCGCTCACAGGCTCGCCAAGGTCTGGGCATGCATCTTTGCGCGCTCCTCCTTGCGCTCGCTGTAGCGGTCCACCAGATACGGCGCAAGGTCCCGGGTCAGCAGGGTGAACTTCAGCAGCTCCTCCATCACATCCACCACGCGGTCATAAAAAGGCGATGGCTTCATGCGCCCCTCGTCGTCAAACTCCTGGTAGGCCTTGGCGACCGAGCTTTGGTTGGGAATGGTCAACAGGCGCATCCAGCGGCCCAGAATGCGCAGCTGGTTCACGGCATTGAAGGACTGCGAGCCGCCGCTCACCTGCATGACCGCCAGCGTCTTTCCCTGCGTGGGCCGCACGGCGCCTTCGGACAGCGGTATCCAGTCCACCTGGGTCTTCATGATGCCGGTCATCGCTCCGTGGCGCTCCGGTGAAGTCCAGACCATGCCTTCGCACCACCGCACCAGCGCGCGCAGCTCCGCCACCTTGGGGTGGTCCTCCGGCACGGTATCGGGCTGCGGCAAGCCGTCGGGATCGTAGATGCGGACCTCGGCCCCCATGCCTTCCAGCAGCCGCGCTGCCTCCTGGGTCAGGAGCCGGCTGTAGGAGCGCTCACGCAGCGAGCCATACAGCATCAGGATGCGCGGAGCATGGGCAGACAGCTGGCGAGGCTGCAGCTGCTGCGGGCCAGGGGCCTGGAAGCTGCGGGCATCGATATGGCGGGAGAGGGCATCAGCAGACATCAGTATCCTTGGTTGGATGCAGCTGGCAGGGCATTTTCATACCAGCGCTTGGATCGATTGACAACGGCCACGACGGCCAGCATCACCGGCACCTCGATCAGCACGCCGACCACGGTGGCCAGCGCTGCGCCCGAGTTGAGGCCAAACAGGCTGATCGCGGTGGCGACGGCCAGTTCAAAGAAGTTGCTGGCGCCAATCAGCGCCGAGGGCCCGGCCACGCAATGGGCCACCCCCAGCTTCTGGTTGAGCCAGTACGCCAGCCCGGCATTGAGCACCACCTGCACCAGGATGGGCACGGCCAAGAGCGCAATCACCAAGGGCTGCGCCAGGATCGACTGGCCCTGGAACGCAAACAGCAGCACCAGCGTGGCCAGCAAGGCCAGGATGGACACCGGCCCCATCAGCTCGGCGGCCCGGCCCAGTGCCTGGCTGCCGCGCCTGAGCAAGTATTTGCGCAGCATCTGGGCCAGCGCCACCGGCACCAGGATGTAGAGCACGACCGAGACCAGCAAGGTGTCCCAGGGCACCGTGATCGAGGAGATGCCCAGCAGCAAGGCCACGATGGGCGCAAAGGCCACCAGCATGATGGCGTCATTCAAGGCCACCTGCGACAGCGTGAAGTACGGGTCCCCCTTGCACAGCTGGCTCCAGACAAAGACCATCGCGGTGCAAGGCGCTGCAGCGAGCAAAATCAAACCGGCAACGTAGCTGTCTATCTGCGCAGGATCGAGCCACTGCACAAACACATGGCGCAAAAACAGCCAGGCCAGCAAGGCCATCGAAAACGGCTTGAGGCCCCAGTTGATGAACAAGGTCACCCCTATGCCCCGTGCATGGCGGCGCAGCTGCGACAGCGCAGAAAAGTCAATCTTGAGCAGCATGGGAATCACCATCACCCAGATGAGCACACCCACCGGCAGGTTCACCTTGGCCACCTCCATCGCAGCCACGGCCTCGGTCAGGCCCGGCACGGTATAACCCAGGCCCACGCCAGCGCAGATGCACAGCAGCACCCAGAGCGTGAGGTAGCGCTCAAACCCACCGATCACCGGCTTGGTCTCAGGCACGGGCATGTTCAAGACTCCGCAATCCGCTGCACTGCCGCTTGCAGCGCCTGGTTGCCCAGCTTGTCAAACGGCAGTTGCAGCAGCTGCAGCATGCGGTAGGCCAGCGCCTGGCGGGTCAGCTCAAAGCGCTGGGCTTGCTCCTCGCTGACGGCCTCGGAGGGGTCCGGATAGCTCCAATGGGCACGCACCGGCGCGCCCGGCCACAAGGGGCAAGGCTGGGCAGCGGCGCTGTCGCAGACGGTGATGACCACGCGCATCTCTGGCATACCAGGCTGCGCAAACAGGTCCATGCTCTTGCTCGCCAGCGCAGATACATCCACACCCGCAGCACGCAACGCCGCCAGCGCCTGCGGGTGGACACGGCCACTGGGTGCAGCGCCGGCGCTGAAGGCTTTGGCATCGATGCCCAGTGTCTGCGCCCAGTGGTTGAACATGGCCTCGGCCAGCACGCTGCGGGCCGAGTTGTGGGTGCACAGCACCAATACATGGGTGGTCATCGTCAGCAGCCTTTGTCGCTGGCAGGGCAGCACTGGGGAGCTGTCACCTCGCAGCGGGCGCCCGCGCAGCAGTTCTCGGTCAAATAGCGCAGAACGCCATCCATGCGCGCAAAGTCCGCGCGGTAGACCAGGTTGCGGCTCACGCGCTCCTGCGTGACCAGGCCCGCATGGACCAGCTCCTTGAGGTGGAAGGACAGCGCCGTGGCCGCAACGCCCAGCGCCTCCGCCAACACCGAGGGCGTAAGCCCGTCAGCCCCGGCCACCACCAGCGCACGAAACACCCGCAAGCGGACCTGGTGGGCCAGTGCGGCCAGCGATTTGATGACATGGTCTTCATTCATACTTCAATGATAATTGAAGTATTGAAATAAAGCACCAAAAACTTTGCAGCGAGCTGTGATGGACACCCAAAGGCCACGCCGCCTCGGCTAAAAACTTACAGTAACTCGGCGCCCCATGGTTCAGTGCTGAAGGCAGCTATCGCTGGCAGGCATCTTGTATCCACTGCAGCGCCTCGCGTGCACCGCGCATGTCGTGCATCGCATCGACCGCGCCGACTGAGACCAGCAGCTTTTGGGATGCAACGGCTTTGGCCAGGGCGGCGCCCTCCAGCGTCAGCACCCCAAAATGCCGGATAACGCCAGCAGCTTCCGTCAAAGGTGGCGGAAGAGGAACGCCGTCCAATGCGATCGCCAAAGCCCCGCTCGAAAGCACCGCCCGCATGGGCACTGCCGCAATCGTCAAGGATGTGCCATTGAGCGTCATCCCCCCACCCACATGCCTGGCAACACAATCCTGCTTTCCAGTCGCAGGGTCCACTGCACGCGTCAGCGTCCACCAACCGATTTCTGCAGCCCGCCCAGTAGGCTCAGTCGGCCCAGCGGGCGCCGCGCAGGCGCTTCGCACACTGATGGCGATCAACAATGCGGCCATGATTCGCCCCATATCCACTCCCGCACCGTCAAAGACAAGAGGCCATTGTGAAGGATAGGGTGCCTGCCCGGTGCCTCAAGCCAGCCGTTGGCATGCCCCGCAAGAACCCACGCCAGCAGCCATGGCGGGCCGCTATCGCCGCAGGCAAAGGCAGTAGAATGGCCCGCACTTGTTCGCAAAGAAGCCGGTGACAATCCGGCACGGTCGCGCCACTGTATCGCTGCCGCAGGCCCCGGGCTCGCCCCGCGCCTTGCGCTGCCAAGTCAGACCTTTGTGCCAAGCCACCCCCGAACCAGCTGCAACCGGCATCAAGCCCGCTGGTTTGCCTAGGACGCGCTTTTCCTGGAGTTCCCATGCAGACACCTGCCCCCAGCCGCCGCTTGGCGCTGCCCTTGCACCCGGCGCTATGGCGCACAGGCCTGGCCTGGCCGTTGGCGGGATGCGGCCGCTAGGCGGCCTGCACTCGTCCAGCGCCGGCCCCGGCCCCGCCTCCCCCTTTTTGTTTCAGACTGCCGCGCGCACTGCGCCCAACGGCCCCGCCCCAGGCTTGCCCGGCAGCCCTCCCCTTTTATTTGGAGACATCCCCCATGCGCACCAGCCAGAAGATTCCAGCCACCATCGTCACCGGCTTTCTGGGCAGCGGCAAAACCACCTTGCTGCGCCATATCCTGTCCAACGCCAACGGCCGCCGCATTGCGGTGATCGTCAATGAGTTTGGCGAGCTGGGCATTGATGGCGAGATTCTGCGTGGCTGCGGCATTGGCTGCGAAGACGAGAACGGCGAGCAGGCCGGCCAACTGTATGAACTGGCCAATGGCTGCATGTGCTGCACCGTGCAGGAAGAGTTCTACCCCGTGATGCGCAAGCTGATCGAGCGCCGTGGCGATATCGACCATATCCTTATCGAGACCAGTGGCCTGGCCCTGCCCAAGCCCCTGGTGCAGGCCTTCAACTGGCCCGAGATCAAGAACGCCTGCACGGTCGATGCGGTGATCACCGTGGTCGATGTGCCCGCCGCTGCAGCCGGCCAGTTTGCCGCCAACCCCGCTGCGGTCGATCTGCAGCGCAAGCAGGATCCCAACCTTGACCACGAGTCGCCGCTGCATGAGCTGTTTGAAGACCAGCTCATCTCCGCCGACCTGGTGGTGCTGAGCAAGCTCGACCAGGCCAGCGCCGCCGACCGCGCCGCTGTCGAGGCCCTGGTGCGCGAAGACATTCCGCCTGCCGTCAAGATCGTGGCTGCCGACCATGGCCGCATCGACCTCGATGTGGTGCTGGGCCTGTCCAGCGCGTCCGAGGAAAGCATCGAATCGCGCAAGGGCCACCACGAGCACGAAGCCGGCCATGTGCATGACGAGCACGACCATGACGATTTCGACTCCGTCGTCATGCAGCTGGGCGAAGTGGAGCGCGAAGCACTGCTGGCCCAGCTGGCCGAGGTCGTCGCGCAGCAAACCGTCTACCGCATCAAGGGTTTTGTGGCGCTGCCCGGCAAGCCCATGCGCCTGGTGGTGCATGGCGTGGGCAAGCGCTTTGACAGCTACTTTGACCGCCCATGGCGCGCCGATGAAAAGCGCGCAAGCCACCTGGTCTTTATCGGCCATGACCTGGACGAGGCAGCCATCCGCGCCCAGCTCGCTGCCAGCCCGGTCGGAGCGCTCTGATGCATTTGCTCGCGGTCCAGCCCGGTGGCTTTGTCGACGACGAGGCCTTTGTCTCCAGCCTGGGCCAAAGCCCGGCCGACATCGTGATCCTGAGCGCTGCAGACACCACCTTGGCCCTGCTCGCTCAAGCCTATGAGCAGCTGCGGGCCGGCATGGATGGCGAGCAACTGCCCAGCGTGCGGCTGGCCAATCTGATGTACCTGCGCCAGCCCGCATCGGTCGATCTGTATGCCGATGAGGTGCTGCAGCATGCCAAGCTCATCATCATCGACCACCTGGGCGGCGAGAGCTACTGGCCCTATGGCACCGAGCGCGTCATGGCGCTGTGCCGCGCCAACAAGATTGCGCTGGCCATGTTCTCGGGCGACAGCAGCGAGGATTTGAACCTGCTGCAAAAAAGCACGGTGCCACAGCAAGACTGCCGTACCTTGTGGCGCTACCTGCGCGAAGGCGGCCTGGCCAATGCGCGCGAGCTGTTTCGTTTTGTCTGGCACGGCCTGCTGGGCGGCCCGCATGCGGCGCTGCCGCCGCGCCCCCTGCCGGCGGTGGCCGTTTACCACCCCAGCAGCGATGAGGCCACGGTCGCCACCTGGCAGCAGCCGGGCCCGCTGCAGTGGCAGCCCGGCGCGCCAGTGGTCATGCTGCTGTTCTACAAGGCGCATCTGCAGTCGGGCAACACCCAGGTGTTTGCCGACCTGTGCCAGGCGCTGCTTGCCAAGGGCATGAACCCGCTGCCGCTGGCCTTGCAATCGCTGAAGGACGCCGGGTGCCTGGCGGCCTTGCAGGCGCTGTGCGCCAGCGAAGAGGTCGCACTGATCCTCAACACCACCGCGTTCTCGCAGGCCTCGCTCGATACCCCCGGCGACCATGCGCTGGCAGGCGATATCCCCGTGCTGCAGCTGATCCTGTCGGGCAGCAACGAGCAGACCTGGCTGGACAGCACCCACGGCCTGCAGCCGCGCGATATTGCCATGCATGTGGCGATGCCCGAGGTCGATGGCCGCATCATCACGCGGGCGATCAGCTTCAAGGGCCTGTCGCACCGCAGCGATCTGACCCAATCTGATGTGGTGCAGTACCAGGCCCACCCCGAGCGCATGGGCTTTGTCGTGGCGCTGGCCCAGCGCTGGTGCCAGCTGCGCCGCAAGCCCCATGCCGACAAGCGCCTGGCCCTGGTGCTGGCCAACTACCCCAGCAGCGAAGGCCGCATCGGCAATGGCGTGGGGCTGGATACCCCCGCCTCCGTGATTGAAATCCTGCGCGCGCTGGCGGCCGATGGCTATGCCGTCGATGCCATGCCCGCCGACAGCCAGGCGCTGATGGACTTGCTGCAGCAAGGCATCACCAACGCACCAGACTCCTGGGCCACGCGCGCCGCCTGGCAAAGCCTGAGCCTGGACGACTACCTGCAGTACTTTGGCACCCTTCCAGCCGCCAACCAGCAGGCCATCACCGAGCGCTGGGGCACGCCCGCACAAGACCCGATGCTGCGCGAAGGCCGCTTTATGGTGTCCGGTCTGCGCCTGGGCCAGATCTTTGTCGGCGTGCAGCCGGCGCGCGGCTACCAGCTCGATGCGCTGGCCGCCTACCACGACCCGGACCTGGTGCCGCCGCACTACTACCTGGCCTTCTACCACTGGCTGCGCAG
>NZ_KE148668.1:259-661 GCF_000410635.1 Comamonas sp. B-9 | reverse complement strand
AGAGCGTCGCGCTGTCGGCCAACTGCTGGCCCGATCTGGTGCTGGGCCCCCTGCCCCACCTCTACCCCTTTATCGTCAATGACCCGGGCGAAGGCACGCAGGCCAAGCGCCGCGCCCAGGCCGTGATCATTGACCACCTGATGCCCCCGCTCACCCGCGCCGAAAGCTACGGGCCCACGCGCGATTTGGAGCGCATGGTGGACGAGTACTACGAGGCCGCCACCCTGGACCACAAGCGCGCGCAAATCCTGCGCCAGCAGATCCTCGCCCACATCGTGCAGCACGATCTGCACCAGGACCTGGGCCTGCAGGCGCCCGCCAGCGACGAGGAAGAGCAGCAGCTGCTCAACCGCACCGATGCCTACCTGTGCGAGTTGAAGGAAAGCCAGATCCGCGACGGCC
>NZ_KE148668.1:0-242 GCF_000410635.1 Comamonas sp. B-9 | reverse complement strand
CGCCCGCCGGTCGGCTGGAGACCGACACCTTGCTCGCCTTGGCGCGCCACCCCGTCGGTGGCGGCAAGGGTGCGAACCAAAGCCTGGTGCGCGCCATCGCCCGCGATCTGGCCCTGGACTTTGACCCACTCGATGCCGACTGGGCCGAGCCCTGGACCGGCCCGCGCCCCAACCTGCTGCAGGATCTGCATGACCAGCCCTGGCGCCACCACGGCGACACGCGCGAGCGCCTGGAGCTGCTG
>NZ_KE148667.1:3778-6278 GCF_000410635.1 Comamonas sp. B-9 | reverse complement strand
CGACGGCCCGCACGGCATTGCCGCCGCCGCGTGTGCGCTGCATGCCGTAGTTGAGGCGAATGGCCGCCCGCTCGGTCGTGCCGTAGTCGCGCGCCAGGCTGCGGATCTGCGCCGCATCGATGCCGCAGACCTGGGCAGCGCGCTCGGGCGGCCACTGCAAGGCACGTTCCTTCAGTGCATCCCAGCCCAGCGTGTGCTGGGCGATGTAGTCGTGGTCCAGCCAGTCGTTGGCGATCAGCTCATGCATCAAGGCCAGCGCCAAGGCCGCATCGGTGCCGGGCAGCAGCTGCAGGTGCTCATGGCATTTGTCGGCGGTCTCGCTCTTGCGCGGATCGATGCAGACCAGCTTGGCGCCATGGCGCTTGGCCTCCATCGCATAGCGCCAGAAATGCAGGTTGCTGCCAATGCTGTTGCTGCCCCAGATCAGGATCAGCCGGCTCTCGGCAAAGAACTGCACCCGCATGCCCAGCTTGCCGCCATAGGTGTGCAGCAAGGCCTCGGAGCCCGCGCTGGCGCAGATGGTGCGGTCCAGCAGCGAGGCGCCCAGCTGGTGGAAAAAGCGCCGGTCCATGCTCTCGCCCTGCACCAGGCCCATGGTGCCGGCATAGCTGTAGGGCAGGATGGCCTGTGGATCGGTTTGCACAATGCGGTGCAGCCGTGCGCTGATATCGGCCAGCGCCTCGTCCCAGCCCACCGGCTGGAACTGGCCGCTGCCCTTGGGTCCCACCCGCTTCATCGGCTGCAGCACCCGGTCTTCGTGGTAGCTGCGCTCGGTGTACTTGCTCACCTTGGCGCAGAGCACGCCGCCGGTATGCCCATGCGCGGGGTTGCCGCTGACCTTGGTGGCTATGCCATCGACCACCGTGGTGACCAGCGAGCAGGTGTCGGGGCAGTCATGGGGGCAGGCCCCCAAAACGGTGGTGGTGGCAGCGGAGGTGGTCATGGCAGTGGCGGCGCCCAGGCGGGCGCAAAATCGGGGGGAGAGTTGTGCTGCACATGGTAGCGCCAGATGGCAGGGGCTGGGGTCGCGTGCAGCACGTTTCCGAGCGGGGCCCCGGCCCAGGGTTATTCCCAAGACATTTCAGCGCAGGGGCGCCCGGCTTTGCTGCACCATAGAGGGCTTGGCACGCCGCCCGCCCATGCCTTGGCCCCGCAGGCGCCGCCAGACAGATACACCCCCATGTAGCCAACAGGATTTTCCATGAAGCTGATTGATTCCATCGTGGCCGAAGCGGCCAGCATCGCCCAGATCCGCAAAGACATCCACGCCCACCCGGAGCTGTGCTTTGAAGAAGTGCGCACGGCCGATCTGGTGGCAGCCAAGCTGACGGAATGGGGCATTCCGATCCACCGCGGCCTGGGCACCACCGGTGTGGTCGGCATCGTGCACGGCAAGGACGGCGGCGCCAGCGGCCAGGCCGTGGGCCTGCGCGCCGATATCGATGCGCTGCCGATGCAGGAGTCCAACACCTTTGACCACGCCAGCCGCCATGCCGGCAAGATGCACGCCTGCGGCCATGACGGCCACACCGCCATGCTGCTGGCCGCTGCCAAGCATTTCTCCAAGTTCCGCGATTTTGACGGCACGGTCTACCTGATCTTCCAGCCCGCCGAAGAAGGCGGTGGCGGCGCGCGCGAGATGATCAAGGACGGCCTGTTCGAGAAATTCCCGATGCAGGCGGTGTTTGGCATGCACAACTGGCCCGGCATGGCCGCCGGCAACATGGCTGTCAGCCCCGGCCCGGTGATGGCCTCCAGCAACGACTTCAAGATCACCATCACCGGCAAGGGCGGCCACGGCGCGATGCCGCACATGGGCAATGACCCCGTGCCGATCGCCTGCCAGATCGTGACGGCCTTTCAGACCATCATCACCCGCAACAAGAAGCCGCTCGATACCGGCGTGATCTCCGTGACCATGATCCACGGCGGCGAGGCCAACAACGTGATCCCCGACCGCGTGGAGCTGCAAGGCACGGTGCGCACCTTCCGCACCGAAGTGCTGGACCTGATCGAATCGCGCATGCGCCAGGTGGCCGAAGGCTGCTGCGCGATGAACAACGCCCAGTGCGAGTTCCACTTCAACCGCAACTACCCCGCCACCGTCAACAGCGCCCCCGAAGCCGAGTTCGCCCGACAGGTGATGGTCGACATCATCGGCGCCGATAAGGTGAAAGCGCAAGAGCCCACGATGGGCGCCGAAGACTTCTCCTTCATGCTGCAAGCCAAGCCCGGCGCCTACTGCTTCATCGCCAACGGCGAAGGCGACCACCGCGCCATCGGCCACGGCGGCGGCCCCTGCACCCTGCACAACCCCAGCTACGACTTCAACGACGACCTGATCCCCCTGGGCGCCACCTACTGGGTAGAGCTGGCCACCAAGTGGCTGGCCCAAGCGAAGAAATAAGAAGCCAGACCAGCGAATCAAAAACAAAAAAAAGCGCCCGAGCAAAACCCGGGCGCTTTTTCGTTGAAACACAGCTGAAACCACCCCGCCCCA
>NZ_KE148667.1:917-3768 GCF_000410635.1 Comamonas sp. B-9 | reverse complement strand
TTTTTCGTTGAAACACAGCTGAACCCCCCCCGCCCCCCCCAGCCACCACCAGCCATCAACCGGTATGCCGGAGCGGGCCCAAGAAGCAAGCGCAGCGCCCAACCCACCACCCCAACGCCGAGATAGGGCTTGAGACGAGGCGTCGCAGGCGCAGACAGTACGCCTGTACGGCAAGCCTGCGCAACGAAGGATCAGGCCCTATATCGGCGCCCCCGCACGATCAACAGCCCAAAACTCAAAACAACACCAGCCCCAAGCATCACATGGGATCAAACGGTATGCCGGAGCGAGCCCAAGAAGCAAGCGCAGCGCCCACACCACCACCCCAACGCCGAGATAGGGCTTGAGACGAGGCGTCGCAGGCGCAGACAGTACGCCTGTACGGCAAGCCTGCGCAACGAAGGATCAGGCCCTATATCGGCGCCCCCGCACGATCAACAGCCCAAAACTCAAAACAACACCAGCCCCAAGCATCACATGGGATCAAACGGTATGCCGGAGCGAGCCCAAGAAGCAAGCGCAGCGCCCAACCCACCACCCCAACGCCGAGATAGGGCTTGAGACGAGGCGTCGCAGGCGCAGACAGTACGCCTGTACGGCAAGCCTGCGCAACGAAGGATCAGGCCCTATATCGGCGCCTCCGCACGATTAACAGTCCAAACTCCAAAACAGCACAAGAACTCAACACCCCAGCTGATCGGCTAAGTCAAGGATGCTGCTGCAGTGGTAGGTGTTGTTTGGTTGGGGGGTTACATCTTTGGGTTGGTTGGCCCCGTATTCATGGGGCCGCTGGATATACGCCGTCTGCAACCCACACCCCCGAGCCGCCGCCAAATCACTGTGATGCGCAGCGACAAGCATCACCGAGGCAGGCTCCACCCCAAAAACATCCGCCACACCCAGATACGCCCGGGGGTCGGGCTTGTAAGCCTGAAAAACTTCCGCCGACAGCACACAATCCCAGGGCAGCCCGGCGTTCTTGGCCATGTAGGTCAGCAAGGCAATATTGCCGTTGGACAGCGGCGTAATGACAAAGCGGCTTTTGAGCCGCTGCAGGCCGGCAACGGCATCCGGCCAGGGTAACAGCCGGTGCCAGACCCGGTTCAGCTCGGCGCGCTCGGCCTCGGGCATGCCGCCCAGCCCAAACTGCGGCAGGATGCCGTCCAGGATACGGCGGTGCAGCACATCCATGCGCGTCCAGCCCAGCTGGCCCTGGCGCACCAGGTCCATCGCCGGTTGGTAGCCCTTGCGCCAGGCCAGTGCAAAGGCGTCGCCATCGGCCTGGGGGTAGCGTTCGGCCATCTCGCGCGCGATGCTGCCGTGCCAGTCCACCACAGTGCCAAACACGTCAAAAGCCAAGATCTGGGGGAGCGCAGCAGCCATGGGGTTTCCAACAAAGAAAAAACACCGCCGAGCATGCGCCAGCACGGGCAGGCGCCCTATCGCGCAGGCGTCAGCCCAGGGTTCTTTGAGAGCGCAGGCACAAAAAAAGCGCGATGTCTAGGACATCGCGCTTGGTGACTTAACTTTTTTAACCCGAATGGTTAACCAACTGGCGCTTCGATTTTAACGCAATTCGACAATTTTTAACTAATCTAATTGAATATTGTTGGTTTTTATCACGGGACCCAGTTTATTACGCTCTGTGACGAGGAATTTCTCCATCTCGCTGCGGCCCGTCGGCGTCACTTCCAGCCCCATGTCTTCGAGGCGCTTGACAACGGCCGGGTCCTTCAAGGTGGCCTGCAGCTGCTCGCTCAACCGGTTCACCCGGTCTTCGGGCGTAGCCTTGGGGACCACCAGGCCCTGCCAGGCATAGGCTTCAAAGCCCTTCACCCCCTGCTCATCCAAGGTGGGCACATCCGGAAACACCTTGGAGCGCTGCGGCGTTGCAATGCCAATGGCGCGCAGCTTGCCCGCCTGGATGTTCTGGAAGCCGGCCACCGAGTCGACAAACATGAAGGGCACCTGGCCGCCCAGCACATCCTGCACCGCAGGCGCTGCGCCCTTGTAAGGCACATGCACCAGGCTCAGCTTGAGCTGCTCCTTGAAAATCTCGGTCGCCAGGTGGTGGGGCGAGCCTGCGCCGGGCGTTGCATAGCTGACGCCACCCTGCTGCGCCTTGGCCCAGGCGGTGAACTCGGCCAGGTTCTTGACCGGCAGCTTGGGGTTGACGACCAAGATCAGCGGAAAGCGCACCAGCATGCCCACCGGCGCAAAGTCCTTTTCGGCGTTGTAGCTGAGCTTTTGGTACAGAAAGGCATTGGCCGCCAGGGTGCCGGTGTCACCCGTCAGCAGGGTGTAGCCATCGGGCTTGGCGCGCGCGGCGTAATCGGCACCGATATTGGTGGCCGCGCCAGGCTTGTTGAGGATGATGATGGACTGGCCCAGGGCCTTGGCCATCGGCTCGGCCACCACGCGGGCGACCACATCGGAGCCGCCGCCCGCTGCATAGGGCACGACCCATTCAATGGGACGCTCGGGGTAGGCGGCGTGGCCGAGGACCGGCAAGGCCAGCGCGGCGGCAGCCAGCAGCTGGCGCAGGGAAAAAGGGGTGGGCATGGTGTTGTCTCCTGTTGCTAATCTTTTTGTCTCAGTGGCACCGGGCTACGGGCGCCGGGCTCCGGGCGCCGGGCGCCGGCCGGGGCCTGGTGGCATTGTCCACCTGCCCCCAGCCAGGCAGCTGTCGCTTACAGCGTACGCGCCGGCAGCATCTGGCCTTCGCAAGGGCCAAAGCCGATGCGGGCGGCACCGGGCCGTTCGCACCAGCCGCGCAGCACCACGGCGTCGCCATCTTCCAGCCAGGTGCGGGTCTCGCCATTGGGCAAGGTCAGCGGCTGCTTGCCGCCCC
>NZ_KE148667.1:0-907 GCF_000410635.1 Comamonas sp. B-9 | reverse complement strand
CCATTGGGCAAGGTCAGCGGCTGGTTGCCGCCCACGGTCAGCTCGATCAGCGCGGCGGCCTGGTCCAGGCTGGGGCCGGACAGGGTGCCGGTGCCCAGCAGGTCACCGGGCTGCAGGTTGCAGCCGTTGACGGTGTGGTGGGCGACCAGCTGCGCCACAGTCCAGTAGGCATGGCGGTAGTTGGACTGGGTGATCTGCACCGCTGGCTGGCCGGCGGCACGCATATTGGCCGTCTGCAGGTCCACGGCCAATGCAATGTCAAAGGCACCGGCATCGCGGTTGTGGGCGCTGTCCATATAGGGCAGCGGCTGCGGATCGCCGTCGGGGCGGGCAAAGGCCACGCGGTAAGGCGCCAGCGCCTCCAGGGTCACCACCCAGGGGGAGAGGGTCGAGGCAAAGTTCTTCGACAGAAACGGGCCCAGCGGCTGGTATTCCCAGGGCTGGATGTCGCGTGCCGACCAGTCATTGAGCAGACAGAGGCCAAACACATGGTCCTCGGCCTCGCCAATGCTGACGGGCTCGCCCAGCGCGTTGGACTGGCCCACGAAGATGCCCATTTCCAGCTCGATATCCATGCGCGCGCTGGCCTTGACCGTCGGCACCGCTGCATCGGGCGCCTTGGTCTGGCCCACCGGGCGCTTGAACGGCGTGCCCGAGACCACGATGCTCGACGAGCGGCCGTGGTAGCCAATGGGCACCCACTGGTAGTTGGGCAGCAGGGGGTTGTCCGGGCGGAACTGCTTGCCGATATTGGTCGCGTGGTGGATGGAGGTGTAGAAGTCGGTGTAGTCACCGATCCGCGCGGGCAGGTTGTACTCGGCCTGCGCTTGCGGCACCAGGAAGCCCTGCCACTGCGCCTGCTCCGCCGCGCCCACGCGCAGGCCGCGCGACAGCGCCAGGCGCAGCG
>NZ_KE148666.1:16828-30358 GCF_000410635.1 Comamonas sp. B-9 | reverse complement strand
CCGTCGCGGCTGTCGCGGCCCGGCCTGTCGAGGCCCGGCCTATCGCGACCCGGCCAGCTATCCCGGCTGTCGCGCGCGTCACGGTTATCACGACCATCACGGCTGTCCCTGCCGCCTCGGTTGTCGCTGAATCGGCTGTCGCCGCCAGGACGGGGCCCTGTGGGGCGT
Organism: Comamonas sp. B-9; assembly: GCF_000410635.1. Lineage (NCBI taxonomy): Bacteria > Pseudomonadati > Pseudomonadota > Betaproteobacteria > Burkholderiales > Comamonadaceae > Comamonas > Comamonas sp. B-9. The sequence goes on along the minus strand of NZ_KE148666.1, from coordinate 30,190 downwards.
GGGCCACCAGCTGATCGCGGACGGTCCGCACCCGGCCCTCCGTCACGGCCACGCGGGACGGGAGCGGGCGCGGGTTTGCGGGTCAGGGTGAGTTTTTTGCGGCCTTCGCCATCGTCGGCGGCAGGCGAATCAGCTGGAGAGCGGGGATTTGACATAGCCCGCTATTGTCGCGTGTCTTGCCATTCCAAGCAGGGCGCACGGCTATGGCAGCTGTGGATAAGTCTGTGCACAAAGAGGAGCAGGCCCCCTGCCTGTTTTTTCAGCAGCACTTACAACTTGGCCCCTTACTTACGTAAATGCCCAGCCGCTGGCCATGCGCCTCCGCATTCCCACCGCTATCGCCCACCACCACAGCCCGCCAAGCCCCTGCCCATGCGGGTTAGCGCGATATGCATCGGAATGCGTATAGATGTGAGCACTGCAAGCGCGCTTAAAAGCAGCAATTATTGAGGCGTAGCATGGACTTATTCATTATTGAGGAGATAAGAATGAAGACCACTACCCAAAGCACCCCGCGCCATGCGCTGTACTGGCTGCCCGCTGCTGCCCTGGTCCTGGGCGTTGCGGCTTTGAGCGGTTGCGACAAGGGCGCCTCCAACGCGCCGATGCCACGCGCCACCCCGGACAACACCACGCCCGGAGGCTCGATGCCCGCACCACCACCGGCAGGCGCGACGCCCGAGACGCCCGCCGCCCCGGCCACCAAGCCATAACAGCGCTACAAGTCGAAATCGGCGCGCTGCGGCTTGACCAGCCAGCCCTGTCCGCGCAGGGCCTGCAGATCGAGCACACGCAGACCGCCGTATTCGATGCGGATAAAGCCCTGGTGCTGCAAGGCGGCCAGGGCTTCGTTCACCCGCTGGCGCGACAGGCCCACCAGGTAGGCCAGTTCCTGCTGGGTGATGCGCAGCACGTCGCTCACCCCCGGGCAGAGCACGGGATTGAACAGCGCAGCGAGCGTGCGGGCCACCCGCTCTTCGGGGCGGTTCAAACGGTCAATCTCGCGGGCACTGATGAACTGCGCCAGCCGCTCGTTGAGCTGGTGCATCACAAAGCGGTTAAAGCCCAGCGAATGGTCCAGCAGCCAATGGAAGGCATCGACGGGGATACCGCAGACGGAGCTTTTGCGCAGCGCCTGGATGTCGTAGCGGTAGATCTCGCGCTTGAGCGCCGTGCCCTCGCCAAACCAGCCGGTGCGTGGCAGGCCGGCAAAGGTCATCGTGCGGCCCTCGCTGTCTTCGGCGCTCATCTTCAAGAGGCCCTCGATCACGCCAAACCAGTAGGTCACCGGCTTGCCGACGCGGCAGACATACTCGCCCGGCTCGGCCTCGGTCACCATCAGCTGGCGCACGGCATAGTCGCGCTCGGCAGGCTGCAGAACGGGGATCCAGGGGATGTCGGCCACTTCCGCAGCATGCGGGGCACGGCGGCGTTGGTAGAGAGAGGCATGCGGGCTCATGGCGGCCAAGAATGCACCAGCTTGATGCGGCTGCAAAGGGGGTGGTTACCAAGGCCAGTCCTGCATTTGTCACCTGCGCAGCAAGCCAGCGCTGCGGGCGGTCGCAGCCGTGAGACATCAGAAAAAAGCCCGGACTTGCGCGCGCTGCTGCAGGCTACACTGGCAGCCCTGCTCCATCATCCCCACACCATGAGGTCCCCATGTCCGATCTGAACACCGCTTTTGAAGCCGCCAAGGAAGCCGCCCTGAACATGAGCGAGCGCCCCGACAACCAGACCCTGCTCAAGCTCTATGGTCTGTACAAGCAGGGCGCGCATGGCGACAACAATGAGCCCAAGCCCGGCTTTACCGACTTTGTTGCCTCGGCCAAGTGGAACGCCTGGAACCAGTGCAAGGGCATGGCGCAGGATGATGCCAAGCAGCAGTACATCGACATGATCCAAGAGCTGCTCTAAACCAGCCTTAGCTATAGTTGCTGGCGGAAAAACGCCAGCACCTCAGCCGCCCAGCGCTGTTGAAAAGCGCGGCGGTCAAAGCCTGCCGGGTCGCTGCAGATCTGGGGCGCGGCGGCCGCCAGCTGCGCACTGCAGGGCGCCAAAAACGCAAAGTGCGCGGCACCTGCCACGGCATGCACCGGCGGCTTGTCACTCCCGGCCTTGCCGGCAGGCAGCAGCGCGGCCAGCGCCTGCACCGAACCCGCAGGCACGCCCTCCCCACCTTGTTCTGACGCCCACAGCTGCAGCGGCAGCTTCAGCTTTTCCAAACCACTGCTGGCACCAAAAGCCGCCAGCGGATCGGCCAGCACCATGGCTTTGATGCGTGGCTCCGGCTGGGGCTTCAGCGCAGGCGCCTGTCCCTGCGCGATCGCCTGGCACAGGGGCGACTGCGGCTCGGGGCAATGGCCCGCCAACTGCGCAAAATCGGGCCTGGCACCGGCGAGCACCAGGCCGGTATAGGCCCCGCGTGAAAAACCCAAAAAGCCGATGCGCTGCGCATCCAGCACGGCGCTCCAGCGGCTGTCTGCCAGCACGCCATCGATCGCGCGGCGCACATCGGCGGGCCGCGCCTCCAGCGCCGCAAAACTGCCGCCTTGCGCCAGGTTCATGGCAGAGTCCAGGCGGTGGTTCAGGCTCAGCACGGCGATACCGCCATCGGCCAATGCGGAGGCCATCGTCCAGTGGCTGAGCGCACTGCCCGCATAGCCATGCGAGAGGACCACCCAGGGCAGCTTGCCGCTGGCAGCGACCGGGCAATTGTCCGTCGCCATCAGCTCAAAAGGCCCGCGCTTGATGGGCTCTGGCGGCTGGGCGCAAGGCGTCCAGAGCATGGCCTGCAGCGGCGGCTCGCCCGCGACCATGAACCGCTGCAGGCCCGCGCTGTGTGCCGCCCAAGCGCTACCCGCCAACAGCGCTGCCAGCAGCGCAGATCGACAACGTCCCATCCGATATCTCCCCGTCTTCGGCCCAAGCGCCGGAATATTTGCCAGCCGCAGGAAAGTACCTACAGCGTTTTCCCGCAGATTGTCGTCATAAAGACAAAACAACGTCAAAGCTGAATCTACATTCGGTTTCAACAGGACGCAAGGCATGGCACTTGTGATCTACAAAAAACGGCATAGGAGACAACCATGTCAACGACATTTCCCAAGCTATTGCTGCAGCACGCGGCCAATCGGCCCGGGGCCGCAGCATTGCGTGAAAAGGAATACGGCATTTGGCAAAGCTATAGCTGGTCCGAGCTGGCGGTGATGGTGGCCAAGATAGCGGCCGGTCTGTCGCAAGCGGGCCTGGCGCGCGGCGAGCACCTGGTGCTGATGGGGGCCAACCGCCCGCGCCTGTATGCCAGCATGCTGGCCGCCCAGTCGATTGGCGCCATCCCTGTGCCGCTGTACCAGGACGCGGTGGCGGCCGAATGCGTGTTCCCGCTGAACAATGCCGAGGTGCGCTTTTGCCTGGTCGAAGACCAGGAGCAGGTCGACAAGCTGATGGAGCTGCGCGAGCAATGCCCGCAGATCAGCCATGTCTACTACGACGACCCGCGCGGCCTGCGCAACTACGAAGAGCCCGGCCTGGCCTCGCTCGACAGCCTGATCGCCAGCGGCGAGAGCTTTGTGGCGGCCAACCCCGGCTGGTTCCAGCAGCAGGTCGAGGCCACCCACAACGGCGATGTGGCGGCGATGTTCTTCACCTCCGGCACCACCGGCAACCCCAAGGGCGTGGTGCACACCCACCGCTCGCTGCTGGAGAGCGCCTCGGCCGGCGCCGAGTTTGAAAAGCTCGGCCATGGCGAGGAAGTGCTGGCCTACCTGCCCCCGGCCTGGATCGGCCAGAACATCTTCAGCTACTCGCAATGGCTGGCCTGCGGCTATGTGGTGAACTGCCCCGAGTCCAATGCCACCGTGCAGATCGACCTCAAGGAAGTCGGCCCCACCTACTACTTTGCGCCGCCGCGCGTGTTCGAAGGCATTCTGACCAGCGTGATGATCCGCATGGAAGACGCCGGCCTCATCAAGCGCAAGATGTTCCAGCACTTCATGGCAGTAGCCAAGCGTGTGGGCCCGGCGCTGCGCGATGGCCAACCGGTGAGCCTCTTGGACAAGATCAGCTACAAGCTGGGCGACCTGATGGTGTTTGGCCCGCTGCGCAACAACATGGGCTTTAGCCGCGTGCGCGTGGCCTATACGGCCGGCGAGGCGATTGGCCCCGACCTGTTCAGCTTTTTCCGCTCCATCGGCATCAACTTGAAGCAGCTCTACGGCTCGACCGAGACCGCCGTGTTCGTCTGCATCCAGCCCGACAACCAGGTGTTTGCCGATACCGTGGGCAACCCGATTCGCGGCGTCGAGATCAAGATGGCCGACAACGGCGAGATTCTGGTGAAGTCCCCCGGCCTCTTGAAGGAGTACTACAAGAACCCCAAGGCAACGGCCGAGGTGCTGAGCGAAGACGGCTGGTACCACACCAGCGATGCCGGCTTTCTGGACAAGAGCGGCCAGCTCAAGATCATCGACCGCGTCAAGGACGTGGGCCGCCTCAAAGGCGGCAGCAACGACGGCGCGATGTTTGCGCCCAAGTATGTCGAGAACAAGCTCAAGTTCTTCCCCTTCATCAAGGAGGCCGTGGCCCTGGGGGATGGGCGCGAGAAGGTCTGCGCGATGATCAACATCGACTTCGAAGCTGTCGGCAACTGGGCCGAACGCCAGAACCTGCCCTACGCCGGCTACACCGACCTGGCACAAAAGCCGCAGGTCTACACCTTGATCCAGAACTGTGTCGAGAAGGTCAATGCCGACCTGGCCACCGATGCGATGCTGGCCGGCAGCCAGGTGACGCGCTTTTTGATCCTGCACAAGGAGCTCGATGCCGATGACGGCGAGCTGACCCGTACCAACAAGGTGCGCCGTGGCTTTATCGCCGACAAGTACGGCGTGCTGGTCGATGCGCTCTACGCCGGGCGCAGCGAGCAGTTCATCGAGACCCAGGTGAAGTTCGAGGACGGCCGCAGCGGCAGCGTCAGCGCCACCTTGAAGATCGCCGACAGCAAGACCTTCGCGCCGCTGAAGTCGGTTGCCTGAGCGCCCAGCCAAGAGAAAGCCACCCATGAGCAAAAAAATCGGTGACGTCATTCTTGACATCAAGAACATCAGCCTGCGCTTTGGCGGCGTCAAGGCGCTGACGGATATCTCCTTCAACGTCAAGGAGCATGAGATCCGCTCCATCATCGGCCCCAACGGCGCCGGCAAGAGCTCCATGCTCAACTGCATCAACGGCGTCTACACGCCCTCCGAAGGCGCGATCAGCTTTCGCGGCCAGACCTTTGCACACATGAACAGCCGCCAGGTCGCCGAGATGGGCGTGGCCCGCACCTTCCAGAACCTGGCGCTGTTCAAGGGCATGAGCGTGATCGACAACATCATGACCGGCCGCAACCTGCAGATCAAAAGCAACCTGCTGCTGCAGGCGCTGCGCCTGGGCCCGGCCCAGCGCGAAGAGATCCAGCAGCGCGAGTTTGTCGAGCACATCATCGACTTTCTGGAGATCCAGGCCTTTCGCAAGACGCCCGTGGGCCAGCTGCCCTACGGCCTGCAAAAACGGGTCGACCTGGGCCGCGCGCTGGCGATGGAGCCCAAGGTGCTGCTGCTCGATGAGCCGATGGCCGGCATGAACGTCGAGGAAAAGCAGGACATGTGCCGCTTCATCCTCGATGTGAATGACGAGTTCGGCACCACCATCGTGCTGATCGAGCACGACATGGGCGTGGTGATGGATATCTCCGACCGGGTGGTGGTGCTGGATTACGGCAAGAAGATTGGCGACGGCACGCCCGAAGAAGTCCGCAATAACGAAGATGTGATCCGCGCCTATCTGGGCGCGGGCCACTGAGCACAGACCCCAGGGGACCGCAATGGCATTTTTTCTTGAAACTTTGTTTGGTGGCCTGATGGTGGGCATGCTCTACGCGCTGATCGCGCTGGGCTTTGTGCTGATCTTCAAGGCCTCGGGCGTCTTCAACTTCGCCATGGGGGCGATGGTGCTGTTTGCCGCGCTGGCGATGGCCCGCTTTTCCGAATGGATTCCAAAATGGCTGGGCATGGAGCCCGGCGTGCTCAGCATCGCGCTGGCGCTTGTCGTCGCGATGGTCATCATGGTCGGCGTGGCCTGGGCGATCGAGCGCTTTGCGCTGCGCTACCTCGTCAACCAGGAGCCCATCGCGCTGCTGATGGCCACCTTGGGCATCGCCTACTTCCTCGACGGCCTGGGCCCGATGATCTTTGGCTCGGCCGTCTACAGCATCAATGTGGGCATGCCCAAGGACCCCATGTTCGTGCTGGAAAACATGTTCCAGGGCGGCGTGCTGATCAGCCAGGAAGACCTGTATGCCGCCGGCATTGCCGCCGTGCTGGTGCTGGTGCTGAGCGTGTTCTTTCAAAAGACCAAGACCGGCCGCGCGCTGCGCGCCGTGGCCGATGACCACCAGGCCGCCCAGTCCATCGGCATTCCGCTCTCGCGCATCTGGGTCATCGTCTGGTCGGTAGCCGGCTGCGTGGCGCTGGTGGTCGGCATCATCTGGGGCTCCAAGCTGGGCGTGCAGTATTCGCTGTCCCTGGTCGCCCTGAAGGCCTTGCCCGTCGTGATTCTGGGCGGCCTCACCTCGGTGCCCGGCGCCATCGTCGGCGGCCTGATCATCGGCGTGGGCGAGAAGCTCTCCGAGGTCTACCTGGGCCCCTATGTAGGCGGCGGTATCGAGACCTGGTTTGCCTACGGCCTGGCGCTGTGCTTCCTGCTGTTCCGTCCGCAAGGACTGTTCGGCGACAAAATTATTGACCGTGTATGAAATACATCTACAAGAATTTTGCGAAATCGGCACCGCATTCGCAGTGCGAATGCGGTGGCTGCAGCAAGCTGCTGCAGCAGGCAGCCGCAGGCTGCGCCCATGTGTACAAGATCATTGACCGCGTGTAACTGGAGACTGACCTATGTTTTATCGTGAAAATGGCCAGTTCAAGACCAGCTACGCGGCCGATCAGCAGATCTTCCCGGTGCTGCAGGACAAGTGGGCCATGCTCGCCCTGCTGCTGGTGGCCTTTGTGCTGGTGCCCCTGGGCTTTAGCGACTACACCTTCAAGGCGGTGCTGATCCCCTTTCTGATCATGTCGCTGGGCGCCATCGGGCTCAACATCCTGGTGGGCTACTGCGGCCAGATCTCGCTGGGCACTGGCGCCTTCATGGCAGCCGGCGCCTATGCGGCCTACAACTTCCATGTGCGCTTTGAAGGCATGCCATTGATCCTGTCGCTGATCGGTGGCGGCCTGGTGTCCATGCTGGTCGGCGTACTGTTTGGCCTGCCCAGCCTGCGCATTCGTGGTCTGTACCTGGCCGTGGCCACCCTGGCGGCCCAGTTCTTCATGGACTGGCTCACCAGCCGCGCCGCCTGGGTCAGCAACTACTCCTCGTCCGGCTCGGTCAGCGCCGGCAAGCTGCAGGTGTTCGGCATGCCGATCGAGACGCCGGTGCAGAAGTACCTGTTCTGCCTGGTCATCCTCTGCGTGCTGGGCCTGATGGCCAAGAACCTGGTGCGCAGCGCCATCGGCCGCGAGTGGATGGCCATGCGCGACATGGATGTGGCCGCCAGCGTGATCGGCATCCGCCCCATGTACGCCAAGCTCTCGGCCTTTGCCGTCAGCAGCTTTATCGTCGGCATTGCTGGCGCGCTCTGGGGCTTTGTCCACCTGGGCGCCTGGGAGCCCGCCGCCTTCAGCCTGGACCGGTCCTTTCAGCTGCTGTTCATGATCATCATCGGCGGCCTGGGCTCCATCGTGGGCAGCATCTTTGGCGCGGCCTTCTTTGTGCTGCTGCCGATCTTTCTGACCCAGGTGCCGCACTGGCTGGGCCTGCCGATCTCGACGGCGACCGCCACCTACCTGGAGCACATGGTGTTTGGCGCGCTGATCGTGTTTTTCCTGATTGTCGAACCCCATGGATTGGCCAAGCTGTGGGCCACGGCCCGCCAGAAGCTGCGTCTGTGGCCGTTCCCGCATTGAGTGTTTTTTACCGAGAGCAACGCAGAGTGTTCGCAAGTGGGGGTCACCCGCCCCAACAACCCTAAGGAGATAGAACCATGTCTTTCAAGAAAGCTGTGATCGCCGCTGCTACGGCAGCCCTGGGTATGGGGGCCATGATGGCTGCCCCGGCCGCGCAAGCCCAGGAGCAATTCGTTCCGCTGCTGGTCTACCGCACCGGCCAGTTCGCACCGCTGGGCATCCCATGGGGTGACGGCAAGCAGGACTACCTCAAGCTCGTCAATGCCAAGGGCGGCATCAACGGCGTGAAGATCAAGTTCGAAGAGTGCGAAACCGCCTACGACACCGCCAAGGGCGTGGAATGCTATGAGCGCCTCAAGGGCCGCGACGGCGGCGCTTCCGGCTTTGACACGCAATCGACCGGCATCACCTTTGCCGTGACCGACAAGGCCGCGGGCGACAAGATGCCCGTCATCACCCCTGGTTACGGCCTGTCGCAATCGGCCGATGGCAAGGTGTTCGAGTGGAACTTCCCGCTGCTGGGCAACTACTGGACCGCTGCCGATTCCATCGTGCAGGACATCCTGAAGAAGGAAAAGGGCAGCCTCAAGGGCAAGAAGATCGCGCTGGTCTACCATGACTCGCCTTATGGCAAGGAACCCATCCCGCTGCTGCAAAAGCGCGCCGCCAAGGAAGGCTTTGACCTGATGCTGCTGCCCGTCACCGCCCCCGGCGTAGAGCAGAAATCCACCTGGCTGCAGATCCGCCAGAACCGCCCTGACTATGTGCTGCTGTGGTCGGCCGGCGTGATGACGCCAACTGCCGTGCGCGAAGCCCAGGCCACCGGCTACCCGCGCGAGAAGATGTACGCCATCTGGTGGGGCGGCTCCGACCATGACGTCAAGGACATCGGTGCCGGCGCCAAGGGCTACAACACCGTCACCATCCACAACACCGCCGAGCGCGACAAGGTGCATGACGACGTGAAGGCCTCGCTGTACGACAAGGGCCAGGGCACTGCGTCCGATCCCAAGGAGCTGGGCCAGCTGGCACACACGCGCGGCATGGTGATCGCGATGCTGCAGGTCGAAGCCATCCGCACCGCCCAAGAGAAGTACGGCAAGGGCAAGGTCATGACCTCCGAGCAGGTGCGCTGGGGCCTGGAAAACATGAACATGACCCAGGAGCGCTTGAACGAGCTGGGCTTTGGCAAGATCATCCGCCCCTTCAAGACCAGCTGTGACAACCACCTGGGTGCCGACTGGGCCCGTATCGCCACCTGGGACGGCAGCAAGTTCAACGTGACCTCGGACTGGTACCAATCGGACAAGACCTTGATCGACCCACTGGTCAAGGAATACGCCGACAAGTACGCCAAGGAAAAGAACGTGACGCCGCGTTCCTGCAGCTAAGGCTGCGTGGTCCCTGGGCCTGATGGGCCCGGGGCCTCTCGTGGCTGGCCCCTGGCGCCCTTCCACTGCGGAAGGCGCCCGCTTCCCCGGGGCCGCCCGCCCTCCATTTTGTTGAGAGATCAGGTGACGGCATGACCGATTCCCCGCAAACAGCTTCCACCCCATCCGCAGCAGCGCCGCTTTTGGTCGTCAACGGCATCGAGGTGATCTACAACCATGTGATCCTGGTGCTCAAAGGCGTCTCGCTGTCGGTGCCGCGCGAATCGATCGTGGCCATCCTGGGCGGCAATGGCGCCGGCAAGACCACCACCTTGCGCGCCATCTCCAACCTGCTCAAGGGCGAGCGCGGCGAAGTCACCAAGGGCAGCATCGAGCTCGAAGGCGAACGCATCGAAGCGCTGACCCCATCGGACCTGGTCAAGCGCGGCGTCGTGCAGGTGATGGAGGGCCGGCACTGCTTCGCCCACCTGACCATCGAAGAGAACCTGCTCACCGGCAGCTACACCCGCACCAGCAAGGGCGAGATTGCCGCCAACCTGGACAAGGTCTACAACTATTTCCCCCGCCTCAAGACGCGCCGCACCAGCCAGGCGGCCTACACCTCGGGCGGCGAGCAACAGATGTGCGCCATTGGCCGCGCGCTGATGAGCAACCCGCGCCTGGTGCTGCTCGATGAGCCCTCGATGGGCCTGGCGCCGCAGATCGTCGAAGAAGTCTTCAACATCGTGCAGGACCTGAACCAGAAGGAAAAGGTCACCTTCGTACTGGCCGAGCAGAACACCAACATGGCGCTGAAGTACGCCGACTACGGCTACATCATGGAGAGCGGCCGCATCATGATGGACGGCGCCGCCAAGGACCTCGCCAACAACGAGGACGTCAAGGAGTTCTACCTGGGCATGGGCGGCGGCGAGCGCAAGAGCTTCAAGGACGTCAAGAGCTACAAGCGCAGAAAACGCTGGCTGGCCTAAGTCCCTGCAACGATCCGATTACCGCGCCGGCCGATGCCCAGATGCCGGCGTCTGCGGCAGATTCGCCCCCAAAAAATACCGATTACCCGTCCCGGAGAAACCGCATGAGCCCGCACTACGACGATCTGGAGTCCCGCGCCCCCGCTGCCCGCGAAGCCGATCTGATGGCCCGCCTGCCCGCCCAGATTCGGCACGCCCAGCAACACTCCCCCGCCTTTGCCAGCATCCTGCAAGGGGTCGATGCCGCCCGCATCAACAGCCGCGCGGCGCTGGCGCAGTTGCCCGTCACCCGCAAGCATGAGCTGCTCGAGCGCCAGAAGGCCGAGCGCGCCCAGCACCCGGGCCGCGCCATCTTTGGCGGCTTCAACACCGCGCCGTTTGGCAGCGCCATGCCGCGCATGTTTGCCAGCCCCGGTCCCATCTATGAGCCCGAAGGCCAGCGCCCCGACTACTGGCGCATGGCCCGCGCCATCTATGCAGCCGGCTTTCGCGCCGGCGAGCTGGTGCACAACAGCTTCAGCTACCACTTTGTGCCCGCCGGCTCGATGATGGAATCGGGCGCCCAGGCGCTGGGCGCCACCGTCTTCCCCGCCGGCACGGGCCAGACCGAGCAGCAGGTGCAGGCCATGGCCGACCTGCACCCCCATGGCTACATCGGCACGCCCAGCTTTTTGAAGATCATCCTGGAAAAAGCCGAGGCCCAGGGCCAGCGCATTGCCTCGCTGACCAAGGCCCTGGTCTCCGGCGAGGCCTGCCCACCGTCGCTGCGCGATTGGTTCAGCGCCCGGGGTGTCGCCGCCTACCAGTGCTATGCCACCGCCGACCTGGGCCTGATCGCCTATGAGACCGAAGCCCGCGAAGGCCTGGTGCTGGACGAGAACGTGATTGTCGAGATCGTGCGCCCCGGCACCGGCGACCCGGTGGCCGAAGGCGAGGTGGGCGAACTGGTCGTCACCACCCTCAACACCGACTACCCACTGATCCGCTTTGGCACCGGCGACCTGTCGGCCGTGCTGCCCGGCCAATGCCCCAGCGGCCGTACCAACACCCGCATCAAGGGCTGGATGGGCCGCGCCGACCAAACCACCAAGGTGCGCGGCATGTTTGTGCACCCCGGCCAGATTGCCGAGGTCGTCAAACGCTTTCCCCAGGTGCAAAAGGCCCGTCTGGTCGTCAGCGGCGCGATGGCCCAGGACCAGATGAGCCTGCAGGTGGAAACCACCGAGCTGGGCGCGGGCCTGGCCGAACAGATCGCCGACGCCGTGCGCGAAGTCACCAAGCTGCGCGCCGACATCGCGCTGCTGCGTCCCGGCGAGCTGCCCAATGACGGCAAGGTGATTGAGGATGCGCGGAGTTACGATTGAGCAAACATGGCGCTGGACCCGGTCCGGCGCCTGCCGCATCTGCTGGCCCGCCCCACCACGCTATACCGGGCTGAGCACATAACTCGTGCTGCGCCCACCTGCTGATTCCTTGGACAATACGCCCAATGCCAGCAGCTCGTTGATATCCCGCAGTGCCGTGTCGCTGGAACACTTGGCAATGGCCGCCCATTTTCCGGTGGTGAGCTTTCCATCAAAGCCATCGAGCAAGCGGTTCAGCACCTTGATATGGCGCTCGTTCATCGGCGTCATCGCCCAATGGCGCCAAAACCGCGCCTTGTACAGGACGACCTCCAAGCCCTCGTTCGCTTGCAGGACCGCCTGTTGCAAGGTCTGCAAAAACCACAGCAGCCATGGCGTCACATCCATACCGCCTTTTTGCGTGCGCTCCAGAACCTCGTAATAGGCCTTGCGCTCCCGCTGTATCTGGGCAGACAGGCTGTAAAAGCGTTGCGCACTGCCATCCGCACGCGCCAACAGCAGATCACCGATGGCCCGCGCCATACGGCCATTGCCGTCATCAAATGGGTGGATCGTCACAAACCACAAATGGCCCAAACCAGATTTGAGCAATGCCGGAAGGGTGGAAGGCGCCGGGTCATTGATCCAGGCCAGCAGCTTGGCCATCTCCGCTGGTACTTGGCGCGCCGGAGGCGCTTCGTAATGCACTTTCTGGCGGCCGATCGGGCCGGATACCACCTGCATGGGTCCCGCTGCGTCATCACGCCATGTGCCCACCGCTATCTTGCTCATGCCCGAATAGCCGGTCGGGAACAAGGCGGCATGCCAGCCATAGATACGCTGCTCGGTGACGGCTTGCTGGTGGTTTGCCGTCGCGTCGAGCACCATCTCGACCACACCCTCCACATGGCGGTCTACCGGTGCAAGCGCCCCAATATCCAGCCCCAACCGCCGGGCGATGGAAGAGCGCACGGATGCCACATTGAGCGACTCCCCTTCGATCTCGGAAGTCTTGAGCACATCCTGCGTCAGCGCAGCCAGGCTCGCCTGATCCCTAAGGCCCATGCCGACATCCGCCAAGCGGCCCAGCAGCATGCCTTGCGCCTGGCTGACCTGCGCCAGCGGAGCAGCCAGGGCATCGCTATCGAACTGCCACTGAGGCCAGTGCGGGGATTGCCAGATATATTCACCGCTAAACATGCGGTGAATAATAGACCTAAACGCCGCAAATGTCTATGTCGCCCCTAAAACTGGTCTGGCTGTGGGCCGAGGCATCGCTGATCCCAGCCCCTCAGTGGCTGATCATCCAGGGCCGGTTCCCCACCTGGCTTTTCAGCGCCGGCTGCGCCGCTGCAGCAGCGTTATTGGTTTTGGCGCCCCCACTGCAGCAACCGCAGCCACTGGGATGCCGCAGCCGCCCATAGCTCCCTGCACCAGGGTCGTTGTCGCGCGACATGCGCGGCGCATGGCGGGCGCGCTCGTTGACCTCGGCGGCGCGGCGCTGCTGGGGAGAGGTACAGGCCAGGCGCGGGGCCTGGGTGATGACGCGCTCGGAGGCCGCGCCACACTGCGGGCAGGCGCAGGCCAGGTTGCGGTCGGACAGGCGGCGCAGCGCGTCGAACGCGCCGCAGTGCTGGCAGGGGGAGTCATAAGTTGG
>NZ_KE148666.1:6726-16818 GCF_000410635.1 Comamonas sp. B-9 | reverse complement strand
GGCAGGCGTAGTCATAAGTTGGCATCAAGGTCTCCTGCACAAAAAGATAAAAGCGGGCCGGCGCTGCGGCCCGCGCTAGCCAGCGTCTTACTTGTCGTACGAGATCGGCATATCGATGCTGCCATCCAGGTACTTGACCGGGCCGGCGGCATTGGGGTTGATGTCGAACTCAAAGATCTGCGTGGGCAGCCACAGGGTGGCGCAGGCATTGGGCACGTCCACCACGCCGCTGATATGGCCCTGCACCGGGGCGGTGCCGAGGATGGAATAGGCCTGCGCGCCCGAGTAGCCAAACTTCTTGAGGTACTCGATGGCGTTGAGGCAGGCCTGCTTGTAGGCCACGTTCACATCCAGGTAGTACTGCTTGCCCGATTCGTCGACGCTGATGCCTTCAAAGATCACATAGTCGTTGTAGGTCGGCACGATGGGGCTGGGCTTGAAGATCGGGTTCTTGATGCCGTACTTGGCCATGCCGCCCTTGATGATGGAGACCTTCATGTGCACCCAGCCGGCCATCTCGATGGCGCCGCAGAAGGTGATTTCGCCATCGCCCTGGCTGAAGTGCAGATCGCCCACCGACAGGCCCGCGCCATCGACATAGACCGGGAAGAAGATCTTGGAGCCGCGCGAGAGGTCCTTGATGTCGCAGTTGCCGCCATGCTCGCGCGGGGGCACGGTGCGCGCGCCGCTGGCGGCGGCCTTGTCGCGCGCCTCGCCCTTGAGCTGGCCCATGTGCGCCGTGGCCATGAAGGGCGGGTTGGCCAGGTTGCCATCCGTGTTGGTGTCGATCAGCGCCTGCTCGCGCGCATTCCAGGTCTCGAGCATCTTGGGATCGGGCAAGGTGCCGATCAGGCCCGGGTGGATCAGGCCGGCATAGCGCACGCCAGGGATATGGCGCGAGGTGGTGAACATGCCCTGGAAATCCCAGATCGACTTCTGCGCTGAAGGAAAGTGGTCGGTCAGGAACCCGCCGCCGTTCTTCTGCGAGAAAAAGCCGTTGAAGCCCCACTGGCTCTCGTCCTTGGCACCGATGTCGAGCAGGTCCACCACCAAGAGGTCACCGGGCTCGGCGCCTTTGACGCCGACCGGGCCCGAGAGGTAGTGCACCGTGGTCAGGTCCACATCGCGCACATCGTCGGCGCTGTCGTTGTTTTGGATGAAGCCCCCCGTCCAGTCGTAGGTCTCCAGCACAAAGTCATCGCCGGGGTTGACCCAGCAGGCCATCGGAATATCGGGGTGCCAGCGGTTGTGCACCTTCTCGTTGGAAGGGGCCGGTTGGGACAGATCAACCTTGATCAGGGTTTCGGGCATGTGCAACTCCTGTGATGCAGTCAATGGAACAAGAAACGCGCGGGCGGCCCGCGCAAGCGGTGTCAAACCGACAGGTACGACTTGATATGGGCCTCGTTGGTGTTGGCGCGGTCGGTCTCGTGCACGATCCGGCCGCCCTCGATCACGAAGATCCGGTCGGCCACATCCATCGCAAAATGCAGCACCTGCTCGGAGACGACGATGGTGATCTCGCGCATCTTGCGGATCTCGTTGAGCGCCTTGGCGATGTCCTTGATGATGGAGGGCTGGATGCCCTCGGTGGGCTCGTCGAGCAGCAGCACCTTGGGGTTGGTGACCAGCGCGCGGGCAATGGCCAGCTGCTGCTGCTGCCCGCCCGAGAGATTGCCGCCCTTGCGCCGGCGCATATCCCACAGCACCGGGAAGAGTGCATAGATCTCATCGGGAATCTTGCGGTCACGGGAATTTTCCAGACCGGTCTCGATGTTCTCCTCGACGCTCAGGGTCGGGAAAATCATGCGGCCCTGGGGCACATAGGCAATGCCCTTGGCCACGCGCAGATAGCTCTCGTCGCGCGACACATCCTGCCCCGCCACCTGCACCGCCCCGCTCTTGAGCGGCAGCACACCCATCAGCGCCTTGAACAAGGTGGTCTTGCCCATGCCGTTGCGGCCCATGATGGCCAGGGTCTCGTTGGGCCGGCCTTCGAAGGAGATGCCGTGCAGCGCCTCGCTCTGTCCGTAGGCCACGTGGATATCGTTGACTTTCAGCATATGCGGCTCCTCAGTGGCCCAGGTAGACATCGATGACTTTGGGATCGGACTGCACGGCCTCCATCGAGCCCTCGGCCAGAATCTTGCCCTGGTGCATGACGGTGACCTTGTGCGCAATGCGGGCCACAAACTCCATGTCGTGCTCGATCACGATCACCGAGCGGCCCACACAGATGCGCTTGAGCAGATCGGCCGTCAGCTCGCGCTCGCGCGCGCTCATGCCGGCAATCGGTTCGTCCAGCATCAGCAGCTCGGGCTCCTGCATCAGCAGCATGCCAATCTCCAGCCACTGCTTTTGCCCGTGCGACAGCAGGCCCGATTCCATCTCCAGCACATGGTCCAGGCCAATCTCCTGCGCCACCGCCTGCACGCGCTGCTGCACGGCCGGCGTGCACTGAAAGCGCAGCGCGCCAAACACCGAGCGCCCCTCGGGGTAGGACACCTCCAGGTTCTTGAAGACCGAGAGGTTCTCGTAGATCGAGGGCGTCTGGAACTTGCGGCCTATGCCCTTGCGCACGCGCAGGTACTCGTCCATGCCCGTCAGCTCCTGGTTCTGGAACTTGATGCTGCCGCTGCTGGCCTTGGTCTTGCCGCAGATCAGGTCGAGCAAGGTGGTCTTGCCCGCGCCGTTGGGGCCGATGATCACGCGCAGCTCGTTCTTGTCGACATAGAGGGTCAGGTCCTCGATGGCCTTGAAGCCGTCAAAGGAGACCGTCAAACCCTCCACCGCCAGTGCGAAATCGGTATTGCTCATTGCGTGCTCCTGGTTCAGACGCCTTCGGCCGCAGGCTTGCCGGCGACGGGCTCCTGCGCTTTGCTGCTGGTGGTTGCGGGCTTGGTGCTGGCAGGGCCGGCGCCGTGGCTGGGTGTGCTGGCCGGTTTGGCTGCGCGCCGGGCCAGCAGCGGCTTGACCTTGCTGGCATACAGGCCCGCCAGGCCGTTGGGGAAGAACATGGTCACGACGATGAAGAGGCCCGCCATGCAGAACATCCAAAGATCAGGGAAGGTCTCGGAGAAATAGGTCTTGCCAAAGTTGACCAGCAGCGCGCCGTAGACGGCCCCCACCAGGCTCATGCGGCCACCAACAGCGGCAAAGATCACCATCTCGATCGAGGGCACAATGCCGACGATCGATGGCGACATAAAGCCCACCTGCAGCGCAAACATCGCGCCGCCAATGCCCGATATCGCAGCGGCCAGGCAGAACACAAAGACCTTGAACATCGACACGTCGTAGCCGGAGAAGCGCACGCGGTCTTCCTTGTCGCGCATCGCCAGCAGCAAGGTGCCGAGCTTGCTCTTCTGGATCCAGAGGCAGGCGACGACCGACAGCAGCAGCAGGCCGCAGCAGACGTAGTAGAGGATGTACTTGGCGCTGTCGGTGCGGATGTCCCAGCCCAGCATGGTGCGCAGATCGGTCATGCCGTTGACGCCGCCGGTGTAGCCCTGCTGGCCGATGATCAGCACCGTCAGGATCAGCGCCACCGCCTGGGTGATGATGGCAAAGTAGACATCGCCCACGCGGCGGCGGAACATCGCAAAACCGATGATGAAGGCCAGCAGCGCGGGCACTGCCACCACCGCAAACAACGCAAACGGCAGGTACTCGAACGGCGTCCACCACAGCGGCAGCGCGGTGAGCTGGTTCCAGTCCATGAAGTCGGGGATGCCCGGCGTGGACTGGATCGCGGTGCTGACCTTGTCCGAGGCTTCGAGCTTGAGGAACATGGCCATCGCGTAGCCCCCCAGGCCAAAGAACACGCCCTGGCCCAGGCTCAGCACACCGCCCCAGCCCCAGAGCATCACCAGGCCCACGGCCACAAAGGCGTAGCACAGGTACTTGCCCACCAGGTTCAGGCGGAAGATGTCCAGCCCCAGTGGCAGCAGTGCCAGCAGCACGACTGCCAGGATGGCCACATGGCCCAGGCCGGTTCGCTCCAGCCACACACGCATATCTTTCATGGTTGTCATCCTTTGCACCGGCTTTAGCGGCGCACCTTGCTGGCAAACAGACCTTGGGGCCGCAGCATCAAGACCACGACGATGAAGGACAAGGTCAGCACCTTGGCCATGGAGCCGCTCAGGAAGAACTCCGTGATGGACTGCACCTGGGCAATGCCAAAGGCCGATGCCACGGTGCCCAGCAGGCTGGCGGCGCCGCCAAAGGTGACGACCAGGAACGAATCCACGATGTAGAGCGAGCCGGAGGTGGGTCCAGTCGAGCCGATGGTGGTGAAGGCCGCGC
The DNA here is from genome assembly GCF_000410635.1 of Comamonas sp. B-9. NCBI lineage: Bacteria > Pseudomonadati > Pseudomonadota > Betaproteobacteria > Burkholderiales > Comamonadaceae > Comamonas > Comamonas sp. B-9. Next base: position 12,510 of record NZ_KE148666.1, on the reverse strand, counting down.
CGGCAATGCCCGCCACCCCGCAGCCAATGGCAAAGGTGAGGCGGTCGGTCTTCTTGGTATTGATGCCGATGGCGTTGGCCATCACACGGTTGCTGACCGTGGCGCGCACCCGCAGGCCCCAGCGGCTGCGGTAGAGCGCAATCAGCACGCCGGCCGTCACCAGCAGCGCCAGCGCCAGCACAAACATGCCGTTGATCGGAATGTCCAGCCCCTCACTGGGCGACCAGGAGCCCATCAGCCAGTCAGGCAGGGTGGGGCTCACCTCTTTGGGGCCGATCACCGTGCGGAACACCTGCTGCAGCCCCAGGCTCAGGCCCCAGGTGGCCAGCAGGGTATCGAGCGGTCGCTTGTACAGGTGCCGTATCAACGCCCATTCGGCCAGCCAGCCCAGCACAAACGCCAACACAAAGGCCGCCACGATCGACAAGGGGAAGTAGTAAGGCATCCAGGCCGGAGCATGGGCTTCCACCAAGGTGGAGGCCATGAACACGGTGTAGGCACCGATGGTCATGAACTCGCCATGCGCCATGTTGATGACACCCATCTGGCCAAAAATAATCGCTAGGCCCAGGCCCATCAGCAGCAATACCGCAAACAGGCTGAGGCCTGCAAAGCCCTGCATCAGCCCGATATTCATCATTTCAGAAAATGTCATGGCGCTCTCTTGTCGGGTGGTGGTCGGCGGAAATGCGGGCCAGAGGGGGAATGCCCCGGGGCCCGCTCTCGGAGTCCTGATTTACTGGTAGCCCTTGGGGAAGGGATCAGGCTTGATCAGCTCGGGCGACTCGGACACCACCTTGAAAGTCCCGTCCGGCAGGCCCTGCGCGATGCGCGACTTGCTCCAGAGGTGGTGGTTGGCGTCGATCTTCACGTAGCCTTCCGGGGCAGTGTTCAGCTCAATGCCTGGCGATGCGGCCACGACCTTGTCCACATCGAAGCTACCGGCCTTCTCGACGGCCGCCTTCCACAGCCAGGGGCCCAGGTAACCGGCCTGGGTCACATCGCCGATGACCGACTTGGGGCCGTACTTGGCCTTGAAGGCCTCGACAAACTTCTTGTTGTTCGGGTTGTCCAGCGTCTGGAAGTACTTCATGCTCGAATAGAAGCCGGCAAAGTTCTCGCCGCCAATGCCCAGCATTTCGTCCTCGGTCACCGACAGGGTCACCAGGAACTGCTTGTCACCGGTGATGCCTGCGGCCTTGAGCTGCTTGTAGAAGGCCACGTTGGAGCCGCCCACGACAGCCGCAAAGATCAGATCGGGCTTGGCCACCTTGATCTTGTTGATCAGCGAGTTGAAGTTGGTGTTGCTGAGCGGGTAGTACTCCTCGCCGACGACCTTGCCTTTCTGGAAGGTCTCGATGTGCTTGCGCGCAATCTTCATCGAGGTGCGCGGCCAGATGTAGTCCGAGCCCACCAGGAACACCTTGGAGGCGTTCTTTTCCTTCTTGGCCCAGTCGAGGCTGTACAGAATCTGCTGGGTCGCTTCCTGGCCGGTGTAGATGACGTTCTTGCTCTGCTCCAGGCCTTCGTAGAAGGTGGGGTAGTAGAGCAGGCCGTTTTCCTTCTCGAACACCGGCAGCACGGCCTTGCGCGAGGCCGAGGTCCAGCAGCCAAACACGGTGGCCACATGGTCGCTGATGAGCAGCTTCTTGGCCTTTTCGGCAAAGGTGGGCCAGTCGGAGGCGCCGTCTTCCTTGATCACGCGGATCTTGCGGCCCAGCACACCGCCCATCGCGTTGATCTGGTCAATGGCCAGTTGCTCGGCCTGGATGGAGCCGGTCTCGGAGATCGCCATCGTGCCGGTTGACGAGTGCAGCTGCCCGACCACCACCTCGGTATCGGTGACGGCCAGCTTGGTGGTGTTGACCTGGGCGGTCGGCGGGGTCTGGGCGCGGGCCAGCATGGGCAGACCCGCCACGCTGATGGCACCCAGGCCTTGCAAGAGACGGCGGCGGCGAAGCGACTGATGGAAATCCTGAGACATGCTTTTCTCCTCAAGTGGTTCAGCGGGCTGAACTGGTAACGGGTTGAAACCTGTAGCCACTCTAAAAGTGCGGCCGCCAAACACCCATACGTCATTTGACGTAGCCCCTGCGTAGCCACCGCGGGCTAAGCTTGCTCGCCCAATGCGCCTTGGGGTGCACCTCGCCGGCCACGCCTTGCCGGCCGCACCTCGTCGGCCACACCTTGCCGGCCGCACCAGCCTTGCCGTGGCCTGAATATTGCTTAGTCTGCGGATCCCTTGCCCCCAGCGCCTGTGCGCTGCCTGTGATGACCAAGCCGTCCCAAAAGATCTTCCCGATCCGCCGCGAATACAACGCCTGGGTGGCCGACGAGACCATGGAGGACTACGCGCTGCGCTATACGCCGCAAAAGGCCCGGCGCTGGAGCGAGTGGCAGCTGCTGAACACGGCGATGGGCGGGCTGTCCTTTCTGGCGCTGGAGGCGATTGGCGCGACCATCACCTTGGCCTATGGCTTTAGCAGCGCCGCCTGGGCCATTGCGGTGATGGGCATCGTCATCTTTCTGACCGCCTGGCCCATCTCGGTCTGCGCGGCGCGCTATGGGCTGGACATGGACCTGCTCACCCGGGGCGCCGGCTTTGGCTACCTGGGCTCGACCATCACCTCGCTGGTCTATGCCACCTTCACCTTTATCTTCTTTGCGCTGGAGGCGGCCATCATGGCGCTGGCCGTGCAGATGGCGCTGGGCTGGCCACTGGTGGTCTGCTATGTGCTGTGCGCGCTGGTGGTGATACCGATGGTGCTCTATGGCGTCACCTTCATCTCCAAGCTGCAGGCCTGGACCCAGCCGCTGTGGGCCGTGATGCTGCTGGCCCCCTACCTGTGGCTGGCCTTCCAGCAGCCGCAGTTTGTGCAGGAGCTGCCGGGCCTGTCGGGCCTGACCTCGGGCAGCGCCGATTTCAACTGGCTGTATTTCGGCTCGGCCAGCACGGTGATCTTTGCGCTGATCGTGCAGGTGGGCGAGCAGGTCGATTACCTGCGCTTCATGCCGCGCAAGACGGCTTCCAACCGGGGCCGCTGGTGGTTTTGTGTGCTGATGGGCGGGCCCGGCTGGATCCTGGTGGGTGCGGCGCGCATGCTGGGCGGCGCCTACCTGGCCTATGTGGCGCTGCAGTTTGGCTCGACCGTGGCCGAGGCCTCCGATCCCACCCACCTCTACCTGACGGCCTTTGGCAAGATCGTGCAGGACCCGGGCGTCGCCCTCTGGATTACGCTGGTCTTCGTCATCATGGCGCAGATCAAGATCAATGTGACCAATGCCTATGCCGGCTCGCTCGCCTGGTCGAATGTGTTCTCGCGCCTCACCCGCAGCCACCCCGGCCGCGTCGTGTGGCTGGTCTTCAACGTGATGATTGCGATGCTGATCATGACCCTGGGCGTGTTCAGCGCGCTGGAGAAGGTGCTGGGCATCTACAGCAATATCGCCGTCGCCTGGGTCGGTGCGCTGGTGGCCGATCTGGTCATCAACAAGCCGCTGGGCCTGAGCCCGACGGGCACCGAGTTCCGCCGCGCCTACCTGCATGACCTGAACCCGGTCGGCCTGGGCGCCATGGGCATTGCCGCGCTGGCCGCCGGCATTGCCTACAGCGGCCTGCTGGGCGAGCTGGCCAGCGCCTTTGCGCCCTATATCGCACTGGCCATTGCGCTTTTGGTATCGCCGCTGCTGGCCTGGGCCACCGGCGGGCGCTGGTATATCGCCCGCCAGCCCGAACAGTTCGAGGCCGCGCAGCTGCAGTGCGCCGTCTGCCAGAACCAGTTCGAGCGCGCCGACATGGCCGCCTGCCCCGCCTATGGCGCGCCGATCTGCTCGCTGTGCTGCTCGCTCGATTCGCGCTGCCATGACCGCTGCAAGCCCAGCACCGCGCGCGCCCAGGTGCAGTGGCGCAGCCTCTACGAGAGCCTGCTGCCCCAGCGCATCCAGCGCAGCATCAACTTTCGGCTGGCCTCCTATGCCGGCACGGTGCTGCTGCTGACCAGCCCCATGGCGCTGGCCCTGTTCGTGGTCTATATGCAGCAAAGCCTCTCGCCCGGGCAGACGGATCTGCGCTGGGCCTTTGTGCGCGCGTTCTCGCTGCTGGCGCTGCTGTGCGCGCTCTACGCCTGGTGGCTGGTGCTGGCCAAGGACAGCCGGCGCATGGCGCGTGAGGAGTCCGAGCGCCAGACGCAGATGCTGATGCAGGAGATCGAGGCCCACCAGCGCACCGATGCCCAACTGCAGGCCGCCAAGGAGCATGCCGAGGCGGCCAACCAGGCCAAGTCACGCTATGTGGCCGGCATGGCCCATGAGCTGCGCACGCCGCTCACCAGCATCCTGGGCTATGCCCAGCTGCTGCTGCGCCGCAGCGACCTGCCCGGCCCCGCGCACGAAAACATCAGCACCATGCTGCACAGCGGCCAGCACATGCATTCGCTGATCGACGAACTGCTGGACCTGGCACGCATCGAGGCCGGGCGCCTGCGGCTGGACCCGGCGCCGCTGCAGTTCCCCGAGTTTCTGGAGGCGGTCAACCGCATGGTGCGGCCGCAGGCCGAGGCCAAGGGCCTGCAGTTCGAGCTGCAGACGCAGGGCCGCATTCCAGCCTGGGTGCGGGCGGATGCCAAGCGCCTGCGCCAGATTCTGATCAACCTGCTGGGCAATGCCATCCGCTTTACCGACAGCGGCAGCATCCGCCTGCAGGTGGACTGCCACAGCGATGTGGTGCGCTTTGACATCCGCGACACGGGCATCGGCATCGCGCCGCAGGACCATGAGCGCATCTTCATGCCCTTTGAGCGGGGCAGCGCCGGGCGCCGCGCCGCCAGCACCGGCACCGGCCTGGGCCTGACCATCACCCGCATGCTGACCTTGCTGATGGGTGGGGAGCTGAGCCTGCAGAGCACACCCGGCCAGGGCAGCACGTTTTCGGTGCGCCTGTACCTGAGCGAGGTACACAACCCGCCGCGCGCACTGGCCGGCCAGCCCCAGGCCCGGCCCTTTATCGGCGGCTACCTGGGCCCGCGCAGAACGCTGCTGCTGGTCGATGACCAGCCCATCCACCGCCAGCTGATCGCCGGCGTGCTGATCCCGCTGGGCTTTACCGTGCTGGAGGCGGCCAGCGGCCAGGAATGCCTGGAGGTCATCCGCGACACGCCGCCCGATGCCATCTTGCTGGACCTGAGCATGGATGACCTGAGCGGCTGGCAGACCGCTGCGCTGGTGCGCCAGCAGTACAGCGCCGTGCACCTGCCCATCGTCATCGTCTCGGCCGACCTGTTCGAGAACCAGCCCGAGCAGCTCGAGCGCGCCGGCTGCCAGGCCTTTGTCGGCAAACCGGTGCTAGAGTCGGAGCTGATGGACACGCTGGCCTGGCTGCTGAAGCTCGAATGGATAGAAGACATGGCCACTGGCTCGGCTGGCTCTGCCAGCTCAGCGGCTACGGCCCCCGCAGTGCCGCCACCGGCGCGGCAGGAGCCGCCCCTGCCGCCGGATCTGCAGTCGGACATCACACGCCTGGCGCGCTTTGGCGATGGCGCCGGCCTGCGCAAACTGCTGGCGGCCGCCCAGGCCAGCCACCCCCAATCGCGCGGCACGCTGCAGGCCCTCGATGCTGCTGCCCAGCGCTTTGACTTTCCCCTCATTCTGGAGAGCCTCGGGCCTGCAGGGCCTGCGGACCGCTGACCATGCCCACTTTCACGCCCCATGCCGGTGTTGTCCTCGTCGTGGACGATGCCGTCGAAACCCTGGGATTTCTCTGCGACGCGCTCAGTCAGCAGGACTACA
>NZ_KE148666.1:6264-6653 GCF_000410635.1 Comamonas sp. B-9 | reverse complement strand
GCTCGACTGCGTGATGCCTGGCGAGAGTGGCTTTTCGCTGTGCCGCAAGATCAAGGCCCACCCGGCCTGGGCCCATGTGCCGGTCATCTTCATGACCGGGCTGTCGGAGACCGACCATATCGTCGAGGGCTTTGCCTGCGGCGGCGTGGACTATGTCGTCAAGCCGCTGAAGCTGCCCGAGGTGCTGGCGCGCCTGGCCCGCCATATGCACAACGCCCATGTGGGCCGCATGGCCCAGGCCGCGGTCGATGTGGCCGGCATGGGCGTGGTGGTGCTCGACCGCCAGGGGCGCCTGGCCTGGCGCTCACCGCAAGCGGCGCTGTGGCTGGAGCAGGCCTTTGGCGCCAGCGCCGCAGCGGCAACGGCCTGGTTGCAGTCGGCCTGGGATA
>NZ_KE148666.1:0-6253 GCF_000410635.1 Comamonas sp. B-9 | reverse complement strand
ATACGGCGGCCCAGCACCCGCTGGGCAGCGGCAGCCTGCTGGCCCAGTCGGTGGGCGAAGTGGGCATTGGCGAGCGTATGCTGGTGCTGCGCCTGGGCCAGGAGGGCCTGCGAGCCAGCACCCAGCGCCTGCAGGACGCGGCGCTGACTCCGCGCGAAACGGAAGTGCTGGGCTGGCTGGCCAAGGGCAAGACCAACCGCGACATCGCGCAGATCCTGGGCATGAGCCCGCGCACCGTCAACAAGCACCTGGAGCATGTGTTTGAAAAGCTCGGCGTGGAGACCCGTGCTGCGGCGGCAGCCATCGTCAGCGGGTCGTTGGCGGCGTAAGCTCGGTGAAAGCCATAGGAAGGCTACGGATATTGCTTGGCTTGAAAGCCCCTGGTTGCGGGCCAAACGGCTTGCGCCAGCGCAAATAAATGTCCATCACTGCCTCTGGGCGCACGACATTTCGCCCAAGGCTTACGACATTTCAACTATCAATATTGATAGCAGCCCTGATAAACCGTGGTTGAGCCGGGCGGCCATTTGGCTTTAAGTTCGCGAAAAAAGCCTTTGTCAAAAACTCGAAACACTCAGGAAAAACAAGGGTTTACCTTAGAAAAAACCCCAGTCTGTTCTCGTTAGGATGGCACTCTTTTTCCCATTCAAGAGAGACAAGCCGTTATGAACAAGATGATGCAATGGACTGCACTGGCCCTGGCGGCCGCTACCGCCACCGGCGCCTATGCCGACGCCTCCTACCCCAACAAGCCCATCACCATCGTCGTGCCATTCACGGCAGGCGGCCCCACCGACCGCGTGGCACGCGACCTGGCCGAAGCGCTGCGCAAGCCCCTCAACGGCGTGACCGTGGTCATCGACAACGCCGACGGCGCCGGCAGCACCATTGGCATGGCCAAGGCCGCACGTGCCAAGCCAGACGGCTACACGCTGCTGCTCAACCACATCGGCGTGGCCACGGCCCCCATCCTCTACCGCAAGCTGTCCTTCGATGTGACCAAGGACTTCGAATACCTGGGCATCATCAACGACGTGCCGATGACCCTGATCGGCAAGCCCACCCTGGCACCGAACAACTACAAGGAACTGGCCGCCTACCTGAACAAGGAAAAGGACAAGGTCAACCTGGCCAATGCCGGTATCGGTTCTGCCTCGCACCTGTGCGGCCTGCTGCTGCAAAGCACCCTGAAGATCCCGCTGACCGCCGTGCCATACAAGGGCGCCGCACCGGCGATTGCCGACCTGATGGGCAACCAGGTCGATGTGCTCTGCGACCAGACCACCAACACCACCGGCCAGATTGAGGGCAAGAAGGTCAAGGCCTATGCGGTGACCACCAACAAGCGCCTGACCACGCCATCGCTCAAGGACCTGCCGACCCTGCAGGAAGAAGGCCTGAACGGCTTTGAAGTGACGATCTGGCACGGTCTGTACGCCCCCAAGGGCACGCCGGCCGACATCCTGAAAAAGGTCAACGACGCGCTGAAGGTCGCCTTGAAGGACCCCGAGTTCATCAAGAAGTCCGAAAACCTGAGCGCCGTGGTCGCCACCGACCAGCGCATCACGCCCGAAGGCCACAAGGCCTTTGTGCAGGCCGAGATCGCCAAGTGGACGCCGATCATCAAGGCCGCAGGCACCTTCGCCGACTGATCCTCAGCCCCCATGCAAAAAGACTGCCTCGGCAGTCTTTTTTCGTTGGCGTGAGAACGTTGCTGAGCGATCAGCCGCCCCAGACCACATCGGCCTGCTCGGCCTCACTGCGGCGCAGCATCTCGATAAAGGGCACCGCCCGCTGCTTGAGGCCGACGCTGGCCTTCACATCCTGGCCATCGGCGTCTTCGGGGTCCTGGTCCAGATCCTGGGTTTTGGCCGCCTGCGCACGCTCGTCCTCAGCGGCCACGGCGGCCTGCAGCGCAGCAATGGCCTGCGGAATCTGGTCGGTGGTGATGATGCCGCGTGGCGAGGCGTCCTTGCCGATGATCTGCAGCACCTTGCGGGCATCGGGCTCGAGCATGATCATGTCTGCAGTGGCCTGCGATTTGAATTTGAATAGCACGGTGCGCTCCTTATCGATACATATAGTCCCGGGTGAACGGGTATTGTGATTGTGCACCAGGCATGGTCCCTGTCGTCATCGATCTATCGGGCATGACAGCCAGCATCTGGTGCAGCGCCACCCAGCCATGCTCAAAACCGGTGGCGCAGCCGGCCAGGTAGAGGCGGTAGGCGCGCAGCGTTTTGGCCGCCTGCGCGGGGTTGCCCTTGTGTGAGAGGATGGCCAGCGCCTCGTCCAGCTGCGCCTCCAGCGCATCGGACCAGGCCCACAAGGTCTTGGCGTAATGGGGGCGCAGGTTGTCGGTGTCCACCATCTCCCAGCCGGCATGGGCCATCTCTTCGAGCACGGCGCTGACATGGATCAGCTCGCCGCCAGGGAAGATGTATTTCTCGATGAAATCGCCCATGCCCGCGCCCAGCTGTTCGTTGTCGGTGCCGCCAGCGGTGATGCCGTGGTTCATCAGCAAGCCGCCGGGCTTGATCAGGCGCTTGAGCACGCTGAAGTACTCCTGCATATGCGCGCGGCCCACATGCTCGAACATGCCCACCGAGGCGAGCTTGTCAAAAGGCTGGTCCACCTGCAGCTGGCGGTAGTCGCTCAGCAGCATCCGGACGCGGCCCTGCAGGCCTTTTTGTTCGATCAGCCGGTTGACATAGGCATGCTGGTTCTTCGACAAGGTGATGCCGGTGCCCTCGATGCCGTAGTGCTCGGCTGCCCACAAGAGCAGGCCACCCCAGCCGGCGCCCACATCCAGAAAACGCTCGCCGGGCTGCAGCCGCAGCTTGCGGCAGATCAGATCGAGCTTGGCCTCCTGCGCCTGCGCCAGGCTGTAGCCGGGCTCGGCATAGTAGGCGCAGGAGTAGACGCGGCGCGGGTCCAGCCACAGGCCGTAGAAGTCGTCCGAGACGTCATAGTGGAACTGGATCTGCTCGGAATCCTTGGTCAGCGTATGGAGCGCTGCCGAGCGGGAGCGCGCCAGCAGCCGGCTCCACCAGGTCGAGCGTGCGGCCACCGGGTCGGCGGGCATCAAGGCCACCGCTGCGGCCATGGCATCGCGCATCGTGCCTTCGATCTCGACATGGCCCTCGACGATGGCCGCGCCGACCACCCCCACATCGCCCGCCGCCAGCGAGGCCAGCGCCGCCGCATTGTGGCAACGGATACGTACTTGCGCCTGGTCCGGCGGACCGATCCATCCGCCCTGGGGCATGGAGATGGCAACCAACACTGGCAAACCCGCCAGCTTCTCTTCGAGCTTGGACTGCAGGATATTCATGCCACTTATTGTGTGACGCCGCTCCGCGCCGTCAATGGCATTTGTCTGACACACCTACTGACAGCATATGTATAAAAGATACAGCGAGCAGCGCCGATCAAGCGCGCTTAGCATTGCCCAGCGACCATGTCCACATCCCTGCCCTCCGACCCGACCCGCCCTTCAAACCCCGCGATTTTGCAGGGTTTGGCCGCGCTGCAAGCGCGCTTTCCAGACCATGACTGGGTGGTGCTGCAAGCCGACCCGGATACCTGCCATGTCTGGCGCCTGGCACCGCAAAACGCGTCACCTATTCGACACGATCTGCCACTGGGCTATGGCCAATTGGCAACACAGTACCTGAGCCGGGCATCGGCAGGTGCCGGCCAGGTGGAGCAGGTGATTGAGCTGGTGGAGGACCAGATCATGCCGCTGACCCGCAGCTGGCCAGCGCCGGGGCCCCAGCTGGCTTTGCTGTGCCGCGCGCCGGACATGGCAGCCCTCGCGGCGCAACTGCACGATCCGCAAGCTGCCCTGCAGACGACCGACGCCATCGAGCAGCTGTTCAACCGCTATGCCCAGTACATGATGGGCGGCAGCCACGGCGGCCTGCAGCTGTCCCCGGCGCAGGCGGCACTGTTGATAGTGCTGCGCGAATGCCTGCACCACTGGGGCTGCCAGCAGGTCGCGCTGCAGGTCGCTCCGCCTGAGGTCAGCGCGCCTCGCGGCTGAGGCCATCGACGGTCTGGAACAGCGCCTGCCGCGCCTGGCTGATGATCTGCCCCTTCCAGGCCACGCTCTCGTCGTAGAAGGCTTCGCGCATCTGCTGGTGGATGGCGGCTTGCTGGTCTGCCGGCGCCTCGGGGTGCTGGTGCAGCCAGTGGTCGGCGCGCAAGGCATCCAGGGTGGCATGCACGGGCAGCACACCGTACTCCAGGGCCATGCCGGTAAAGGCGGCCTGCGGGCATTCCTGCGCCACGCTGTTCCACAGCAAGCCGGTCAGCGGCGGCGACGAGGAGCTGCCATCGTCCAGCGAGGTGACTGGCGTGGCACCAGCGCCATCCCACCAGCGGCGCGCCCGCGCCAGCATGGCCGCATCGCCGGGCGGGCCGGTAAAGATGCGCTCGCCATAGCCATTGGGGCCCAGGCCGGTGTGCACGTCGATCCAGGCAATCTGGCGCGCCTGGCTGCCGTGCTGGCGCAGCACCTGGCGCAGGGTCTGGTTGCTCCAGGTGGGGGCCTGGCCGCCAAAGAACACGCCTTGCGGATGGCGGTACTGGCCCTGGGCGACCGCGGCCTGCCAGGCCTTGAGGCCATGCGCGTCGATAAAGTCCTGCATCGCCTGCTGCACCTGGGCCGTGGGCGACCACTGGGCGGGCACGATCACCTCATGCAGTTGGTCATAAGCCGGGTTGCCCGGCAGCGGCTGGGAGAAATCGACAAAGTTGCGGTTCAGGTCGACGTTCTCCTGCGTCACCCGCCGGCCGTAGGAAAAGCCATGGGGGTTGAGCGCATGCACATAGAGCACGGCCACGCCGGCGTTGCGTGCCTTGTCCAACCACTCGGCATCGCGCAGCGCATAGACCTGCACGCCGCTGCCGCAGTAGCCTTCGATGCCATGGCAGGCGCTGCTGAGGATCAGCAGCTGGTCGGCGTCCATCGCGCCATCGCGGGCCACATCCATGGCCAACGCTTCGCCCTCTACCCCGGTCAACGGATGGAGCTGTGACTGCAGCGCCAGGCCGGCGGAGGCTGCGGCCTCGAGAAACTGCTGGCGTGCTGCAGCATAGCTGGCTGAAAAGGCTTGTTCTACGGCGCTCATGCGGCGATACCTCCGTGGCGGATGTCGGCATTGACCATGCGCTCGACCTGCACCGCACAGTCATAAAAGGACGGTGCGCGTCCGATATCGGTCAGCTGCTGGTGGGTCAGCTCATTGACGTTGGTGCCATTGGGCCCGTCCTTGCGCCACCAGATGCCCAGCCCCACCACCACGCCGGGCCGGGCGCGGCCATTGATGCTGGCATGGCAGACATGCTCACCCCGGCCGTTGAAGACGCGCACCAGATCGCCATCGGCAATCTCTCGGCTTTGCGCATCGCTGGGGTGCATCTCCAGCATCGGGCGCTCTTCGGCACTGCGCAGCTTGCGCACGTTGACGAAGGTGGAATTGAGAAAGTTGCGCGCCGGCGGCGAGATCATCGCCAGCGGATGGCTGGCCGTGGGCAGCTCATGGTTGGGCAGGTAGTCGGGCAAGGGGTTGATGCCCATGGCCTCCAATGCCGCACTGTGGAACTCGCACTTGCCCGAGGGCGTCGCAAAGCCGCCCTCGGCAAAAGGGGCGTCGGGCAGGTCCTGCGCGACAAAGCCCTGGTCCAGCAGCTGCTCAAACGGGATGCGCGTGGGGTCGACCGCCTGGCGGCACAGTTCCTCGTCGCTGTCGGCAAAATGCGGCGCGGCAAAGGCACTGTCGTAGCGCGCCATTTGGGCCGCCAGGTCGCGGAAGATCTGCGCATTGCTGCGCGCCTGGCCCAGCGGCGCAATGGCCGGGCGGTTGAGCAGCACATCGGTATGGCCGTAGCTGGTGTGGATGTCCCAGTGCTCGAGCTGGCTGGTGGCGGGCAGCACATAGTCGGCATAGTCGGCCGTGTCGGTCATGAAGTGCTCCAGCACCACGGTGAACAGATCCTCGCGGGCAAAGCCCTGGACCACCTTGGCCGAATCGGGGGCGACGGCTACCGGGTTGCTGTTGTAGCAGATGAGCGCAGCAATCTGCGGGCCAAACTCGGCGCTGGCGGGCTTGAGCAGCGCATCGCCAATCGTGCTCATGTTGACGGTGCGGGGCTGGCGCGCGCCCAAGAGCGCCGGCATCTGCAGCGCCCCCCGGCGCGCCGGGGCTGACGAGGAGCTCGACAGCAGCAGGCCGCCTGCGCGGTGACG
>NZ_APCR01000324.1:0-61240 GCF_000410635.1 Comamonas sp. B-9 | reverse complement strand
CGGCCCAGGTCGGGCGGCGCGCTGACGGCCAGGCCCGCCTGTTGCAGCGCATCGGCCAGGGTCTCGGCGCGGCTGGGCAGATCGGGCGCGGGCACCAGCTTGCCCAGGCGCATGAACTGGCTGGGGGGGTGCAGCGCTTGATCGGGGCTGTAGAAGGCTTGCATGGTGGCGCTCATGGCAGGGTGGCCTGCAGCTTGTCCAGCGCGCGGTCCAGGCGGGCAAACATCTCGGCCATCTCGGCCTCGGTGATGATCAGCGGCGGGCACAGCGCCACGGCGTCGCCCATGGCGCGCACGATCAGGCCTTCTTCCTGCGCGTACTGGGCCAGGCGGTAGCCCAGCTTCAGCGCAGGGTCAAAGGGCTGGCGCGTGGCCTTGTCTGCTACCAGCTCGATGGCGCCGATCAGGCCTACGCCCCGGGCCTCGCCCACATAGGCGCGCTCCAGATAGCCGCGCAGCCGGCCTTGGAAAATCGGGCTCAGCTGGTTGACATGGGCCAGAATCTGCTCGTCCTCATAGACCTTGAGCGTCTCCAGCGCCACAGCGGCCGCCACCGGGTGGCCGGAATAGGTATAGCCGTGGCCAAAGGTGCCGATCTTGCCGCTGTTGGCGGCCATGGCCTCGTAGATCTTGGGGGCGACCATCACCGCCGAGATCGGCACATAGCCCGAAGACAGCGCCTTGGCGCAGGTGAGGATGTCGGGCTGGATGCCAAAGGTGTGCGAGCCAAACATCTGGCCGGTGCGGCCAAAGCCGCAGATGACCTCGTCGGCCACCATCAGCACCTCGTACTTGCGCAGCACGGCCTGGATTTTTTCAAAATAGGTCTCGGGTGGCACAATGACGCCGCCGGCGCCCATCATCGGCTCGGCAATGAACGCGGCCACGGTCTCAGGCCCTTCTTGCAGAATGCGCTGCTCCAGTGCATCGGCCAGGCGGGTGGCAAAGTCGGCCTCGCTCTCGCCGGGGTTGGCATAGCGGTAGTGGTGCGGGCATTCCACATGGCCGATGCGCGCAATGGGCAGGTCAAAATCCTGGTGGTTGGCGGGCAGGCCGGTCAGGCTGGCGGCCGCCACCGTCACGCCGTGGTAGCCGCGCTGGCGCGAAAGGATCTTTTTCTTGGCCGGCTTGCCAATGGCGTTGTGGTAATACCAGATGATCTTGATGGCCGTGTCATTGGCTTCCGAGCCCGAATTGGCAAAGAAGACCTTGGCCATCGGTGCCGGGGCCAGCTGGATCAGCTTGTCGGCCAGCTGGGCCACCGCAGGGTTGGAGCGGTGGTTGAAGGTGTGGTAGTAGGGCAGCGTTTGCAGCGCATCGATACCGGCCTGCACCAGGCGCGGGTGGCTAAAGCCCAGCGAGCTGCACCACAGCGCCGACATGCCTTCGATGTATTTTCGCCCCTGCTCGTCGATCACATGGATGCCGTCGCCTCGCGTGATCATCAGCGGGCCCACGTCCTCGTGCGCTGCCAGGTTGGTGTAGGGGTGCAGGTGGGCGCCAATGTCCTGGGCGTCCAGCGCGCTGCGTTTTTGGGTGTTGTCTGCTGCGTTCATGTCCAAATCTCCTTGCGGGTGGGTGTGTTCTTGCGCGGTGGCTGGGTGCAGGGGCATCAGTAGCCGCGTCCCAGGTCCACGGCCACCTCGGCGGCCTGGCCTGCACGGATGCGGCTGAAGTTGTGGGCGGTTTGCTGGGCGATCACGCGCGGATCGGTGCGGGTGGCGATATGCGGGGTCACCAGAATGCGCGGGTCCTGCCAGAAAGGGTGGTCGGCCGGCAGCGGCTCGGCGCTGAAGGTGTCCAGGGTGGCTGCTCCAATCTGGCCCTCGGCCAGCGCGATCAGCAAATCGTCCTCGACCAGGTGTGCGCCCCGGCCCACATTGATCAGGTGCGCGCCGCGCGGCAGCTGGCGCATCAAGGCCAGATCGAGAAAGCCTTGGGTCTCATCGGTCAGCGGCAGCAGGCACACCAAGGTGTCGCAGCCGCTCAAAAACTCCGCCTTCTGTGTCTGGCCGTGGAAGGTTTGCAAGCCTTCCAAGCCAGCGGGCAAGTCCTGCTTGGCTGATCGGCTCCAGCCGCGCACCTGGTAGCCCATGGCGAGCAGCGCGCGGGCAGCGCCCTGGCCCAGGGTGCCCAGGCCTGCGATCCCAACCCGGTGACGGTTGGGCGCAATGATAGGCTCCTCGCGCCACTGGTGCTGCGCCGCATGGGCCACATAGCGGTCCATATGGCGCTGGCGGTGGATGACGGCCCAGCTGACAAAGGCCGTCATGCCGTAACCCATGGTGCTGTCCACAATGCGGCACACGGGGGTGCTGGCGGGCAGGGCCTGGGTGTCGATATGGTCAATGCCGGCGGCAATGGATTGCACCAGCTGCAGGCCTGCGGCCTGGGTCAGCTGCGCGAGTTGGGCGGCGGGCGGGTGCCAGCAGACGGCTACCTCGATTTCGCCGTGCTGGCCGGCATCGAGCAGCGCCTGCAGCTCGGCGCCCAGCAGCAGCCGGCTGCCGGGGAACTGGGCCTGGTAGGCGGGCAGCAAAAAGTCCATCGCAATGCTCTTGCTCAAAAAGGCAATGCTGCGGGGGGCGGCAGTGGGGGCGTGGGTGCTGGGCATGGCGGTCATGCGCGGCTCCGGTGTTCTGCGGCGGTGGCCTCGTCGCTGCGGTGCTCCAGCGAGGGGATGGCGTCGATCAAGGTCTGGGTATAGGGGTGCTGGGGATTGCCCAGCACCTGGGCGGTGGGGCCGTATTCCACAATGCGGCCGCGTTGCATGACGGCCAGGTGGTCGCACATCTGGCCGGCCACGCGCAGGTCATGGGTGATAAAGACCATGCTGAGCTGAAAGCGCTCGCGCACCTCGGCAAACAGCTTGAGCACCTGGGCCTGCACGGACACATCGAGGGCAGAGACGGGCTCATCGGCCACCAGCAACGAAGGCTCCATCGCCAGCGCGCGGGCAATGCCGATGCGCTGGCGCTGGCCGCCAGAGAACTCATGCGGGTAGCGTTCGGCTGCCTCGGGGCCGAGGCCGACCAGCTCCAGCAGCTCCATCGTGCGGCGCAGGGCCTCGGCCTTGGGCACACCCTGGGCAATGGGGCCGCTGGCAATGGCCGAGCCAATTTTGTGGCGCGGGTTGAGCGATGCATAGGGGTCCTGGAACACCATCTGGATCTTGCCCTTGGCCTGGCGGCGCAGCGCGGCGCCGGGGCTCAGGCGCTGGCCGTTGAAGAGGATCTCGCCGCTGTCAAACGGTGCCAAGCCCACAATGCAGCGGCCGAGCGACGACTTGCCCGAGCCCGACTCGCCCACCACGCCCAGGGTCTGGGCGCGGCCCAGGTCAAAGCTGATGCGCTCGGCAGCTACCACCTCGCGCGCGGGCCGCAAAAAGCCGCCGCCCGTGCGGTAGACCTTGCACAGGTCCTTGACCTGCAGCACCGGCTGCGCCGTGCTGGCCTGGGTCTCGCGCACATTGCCATGCGGAATGGCGGCCAGCAGCTTCTTGGTATAGGCGTGCTGGGGGTTGCGCAGCACCTGGCCGGCCGGGCCGGCTTCGACCACCACACCGGTCTGCATCACCACCACATGGTCGGCAATCTCGGCCACCACGCCAAAGTCATGGGTGATAAAGAGCATGGCCATGCCACGCTTTTTTTGCAGCGCCCGCATCAGCTGCAGGATCTGGGCCTGCGTGGTCACATCCAGCGCGGTGGTGGGCTCGTCGGCAATCAGCAGGCTCGGTTCGAGCAGCATCGCGATGGCGATCATCACGCGCTGACGCTGGCCGCCCGACAGGCGGAACGGATAGGCATCGATCAGGCGCTCGGGCTCGGGCAGGCCCACATCAGTGAGCGCGGCGATGATGCGGCGGCGCTTGTCGGCAGCGGGCAGCTGCAGGTGGGCATCGAGCGCCTCGGCCATCTGGTCGCCAATGCGCATCACCGGGTTCAGCGCAGTCATCGGCTCCTGGAACACCATCGCCATGCGGCTGCCACGCAGCTCGCGCAGCTGGTCTTCGCTCAAACTCAGCAGGTCTTTGCCATCAAACAGGATCTCGCCGGCCACGGGCTCGACCTTGGGGCGGGGCAGCAGGCCCATGATGGCGTTGGCGATCATCGACTTGCCCGAGCCCGATTCACCGACCACGCACAGGGTCTGGCCGGGCAGGATCTGCAGGTTGGCCTGGGTGACGGCCAAGGCGCGGTCGGCGCCCAGCGGCAGGCGGATGTCCAGGCCGCGCACGGTCAGCACCGGCTCTGGGGTGGCGGGCTGGTCAGGCGTTTGTGCAAGCATATGCAGGGCTTCGTGTGAATAGGCGTTCATCGTGTCTTCCCGTCCTGGCGCGCATTGAGTCCGTCGTTCAGCCCCTCGCCCACCAGGTTGAAGGCCAGCACGGTCAGCAGAATGGCCACGCCGGGGAACACCGCCATCCACCAGGCCTGGCGCAGCACGGTGCGGGCCGAGCCAATCATGTAACCCCAGCTCATCAGGTTGGGGTCACCCAGGCCCATAAAGCTCAGGCTCGATTCGAGCAGGATGGCGGTGGCCACCATCAAGGAGGCCATCACCACGATGGACGAGGCCGCATTGGGCAGGATCTGCGCCAGGATGATGCGCGCCGTGCTTTGGCCGGCCAGCTGGGCGGCGGCCACAAAGTCGCGCTGGCGCAGGGTCAGGAACTCGCCGCGCACCAGGCGCGCCACCGGCGGCCAGGACACGAGCGCAATGGCCACGATGATGGAGTTGACCGAAGGCTCAAAAATGGCCACCAGCACCAAGGCCAGCGCAAAGCTCGGCACGGACTGGAACATTTCGGTAAAGCGCATCAGGCTGGCATCGACCCAGCCACCGAAGTAGCCCGAGATCGCACCAATCCCCACGCCGATCAGTAGGGACACCAGGGTGGAGATCACGGCAATCAGCAGCGAAATGCGGGCGCCCAGCACCAGGCCCGAGAGAATGTCGCGGCCCATGGTGTCGGTGCCCATCGCAAAGCCTGCGCGCTCCATCGGCGGCAAGAACGGTTGCTCGACCATGTCCCAGGGGTTGTGCGCGGCCAGCAGCGGGCCAAAGCAGACCAAGAGCGCCACCAGCAGCAAGATGGCCAGGCCCAAGAGGGCGCCCCGGTTGCGGCAAAAGCGGCTCCAGAAGGTGGATCGGTGCTTGTTCTTGGCGGGGGGCGTAGCGGCCGCCAGGGCCGGCTCGGAAATAGCAGTCATCGCAAGGCTCCGTTTCAGCCCAGCTCGATCCGGGGATCGACCAGGGTGTAGACAAAATCAGTGATCAGGTTGAACAGCACCGCTACGGCGGCTGCAACCAGGAAGCAGCCCAGCAGCAGGTTGTAGTCGCGCTGCAGCAGGGCATCAAACATCAGGCGGCCAATGCCGGGCCAGGCAAACACGGTCTCGGTCAGCACCGCACCCCCAATGAGGCCCCCGGCCTGGATGCCCGCCAAGGTAACGATGGGCAGCAAGGCATTGCGCAGAATGTGCTGGCGCTGGATGCGGCCCATGCGCACGCCCTTGGCGCGGGCGGTTTTGACAAAGTCCATCTGCGCGACTTCGAGCATCGAGGCCCGGGTCATGCGGGCATAGACCGCCATATAAAAGAGCGCCAGGGTGAGCGAGGGCAGCACCAGATGCTGGGCAATGTCCCAGGCGCGGGCAAAGCCGGTGGCGTCGCTGCCCACGGTGAAGTAGCCAAAACCAGGCAGCCAGCTCAGCTGCACCGAGAACACCAGCACCGCCATCATCGCCAGCCAGTACAGCGGCGTGGCATAGAACACCAGCGCCACAAAGGTGATGGCGCTGTCCACCCATTTGCCGACATGGCGGCTGGCTGTCGCCCCCAAGGCCACGCCAAAGATCAGCGACATCACAAAGGCACTGCCGGTGAGCAGCAAGGTGGCGGGCAGGCGCTCGGCAATCAGATCCAGCACCGGGCGCTGCTGCCGGTAGGAAAAGCCCAGGTCCAGCTGCGTGATGTGGCCCAGGTAGTTGGCCAGCTGGGTGGTCACGGGCTTGTCCAGGCCAAACTGCTCGCGCAGCTGGGCGACAAACTGCGGGTCCGAGGCGCCGGCTTCACCGGCAATGACGGCGACCGGGTCGCCGGGCGCTGCCCGGATCAGCATGAAGTTGACGGTGGCTATGCACATGAGTACCAGCAGACCCTGGAGCACCCGGACGGACATGTAGCGGAGGCGGTTCATAGCGGGGAGACCTTGGAGCGAGACAAAAGCGCTGCCATCCCGCACGCGCCAGTGGGGGCTGGCTGCGTGCAGAGTTCAGCAAGAAGAGAGGCGCTGCGGCCGGGGCCGCAAGCAATGCTTAGCCTATGGAGGCACGGCTCAGGCTGTCGTTTAAGCCCACGCCGGAGCTGATCGGGTTCTTGATCTTGGTGCGGTAGAGCGTGGGGAAGTTGATCTCATGCAACCAGGCCACCGGCACCTCTTCGGTCAGGATCTTCTGCACCTCGGCATAGGCCTTGGCGCGGTCGGCATCGGTCAGCGCCTTGGCGCCAGCATCAAACAGTGCATCCACCTTGGGGTTGACATAGCCTTCGATGTTGTTGAAGGGCGAACCCTTGGCGATCGTGTGGCTGGTGTAGGTCCGGGCCACGCCCAATGCTGGATCGGGGTACTGGTAGACATAGATGATGGCCATGTCAAAGTCCCACTCGGCGGTGCGCTGGTTCCAGCCGGCCACATCGGTGCCGGTGGTCTCCACCTTGATGCCGGCCTGGATCAGGTTCTGGCGGATCATCTCGGCCAGGCGCTGCCAGGATTCGCCATAAGGCAGCGGCAGCAGCTTGACGGTTTCGCCCTTGTAGCCGGCTTCCTTGAGCAAGGCCTTGGCCTTGTTCAGATCACGCGGGTACTTGGTGACATCGTCAGAGGCGAACTTCACATGCTGGTTGAAGGGGCCGGCCGCCGTTTTGGCAAAACCCTGCCAGGCAACCTTGACCATGGCCTCGCGGTCCATCGCATACATGACGGCCTGGCGGAACTTGGGGTTGTCAAAGGGCGCCTTGCGGTTGTTGAGCACCAGCCAGGAATGGGGCGAGTAGAACTCCCAGCCCTTGGTGGTGACGGCAGCCCCAGGCAGCTTGGCCAGGCGCGCCACATCAAAGAACTCGACCGCACCGCCCGGCACCACATCGACCTTGCCCGATTCAAATGCCGCAGCACGCGAGGCCGCATCCGGGATGATATGGAAGTAGAGGTTCTCCACCATGGGCTCGCCCTTGGTGTGGTAGAGCTCATTGGCCACCAGCTGGATATAGGAGCCGCGCACCCATTCCTTGTACTTGAAGGGGCCGGTGCCGATCGGCTTGGCATTGGCCGGGTTGGTGGCGTAGTCGGTGTTCTCGTAGATGTGCTTGGGGATCATCGGCATCGAGCCGGTGTCGAACAGGCTGATGAATGGGCCAAACGGGTACTTGAGCTTGAACTCCACCGTGTTGGCATCAATGGCGCGCACGCTCTCCAGCGGCTCCAGCGATGCGCGCAGGCGGGCATGGGTCTTGCGCAGAAACTTATCGACCGAGAACACCACATCATCGGCAGAGAAGGGTTTGCCGTCGTGCCACTTGACGCCGGACTTGAGCTTGAAGGTGTAGGTCAGGCCGTCGTCCGAGCGGTTCCATGCCGTCGCCAGCAGGCCGTGCGGCTCCAGCTTCTCGTCGTAGCGCAGCAGGCCTTCGTAGATATAGCCGGAGACCAGCTGGGTGGGGCCGTTTTGCACGATGCCCAGCATCAGGCCCGAGGGCTCGGGCTGCACCATCACATTGATCGTTCCCTTGGTTTGCTGCGCCAAGGCCGCCATGGGCACGCCCGCGATGCTGAGGCCGGCTCCCGCCAGGCTGTAGGAGATGAGTTCACGCCGATTGATCATGGTTGCTTCCTGTCTTGGTATCGAGGGGTGCCTGGGCCGGGCGGGCTTGCGGCGGTGGGGCCGCAAAGGCGGCGGCATGCAAGGGTCGAGAGGTCCTCAGTCGCGGTAGTGGCTGCGGCCGGGCGGCTGCAAAAAGCCCAGCAGGCCCTGCCATTCGCGCTCATGCG
The DNA here is from genome assembly GCF_000410635.1 of Comamonas sp. B-9. Taxonomy (NCBI): domain Bacteria; kingdom Pseudomonadati; phylum Pseudomonadota; class Betaproteobacteria; order Burkholderiales; family Comamonadaceae; genus Comamonas; species Comamonas sp. B-9. The sequence continues at coordinate 53,185 of NZ_APCR01000324.1, read as the reverse complement.
GGTCGGCGCGCTTGGGCTGGCCGGGCATCACATCGGTGTCGCCGCTTTCGTACTGGCGGGCGGTCAGCTCGCAGACCTCGGGCGGCACGGGGTTGATGGCCTGGCCGCTGGACTGGATGGCCAGCTGCACGCGGCAGGCGCGGTCGAGGTTGAGCATCAGGATGAAGGCCTCGGCCACGCTGTGGCCCAAGGTGAGCAGACCGTGGTTGCGCAGCACCATGGCCTTGGCCGTGCTGCCCAGGTCGGCGACCAGGCGCTCGCGCTCGTGCAGATCCAGCGCGATGCCTTCAAACGTGTGATAAGCCACGCGGTTGTAGAACTGCAGCGCCCACTGGTTGCTCGGCTGCAGGCCGCATTGCAGTGAAGAGACCGCCACGCCCGCTTCGGTGTGGGAGTGCACGACGCAGGCGGCGTCATGCCGCGCGGCATGCACGGCGCTGTGGATCACAAAGCCGGCGGGGTTCACCTCGTAGGGCGTGTCTTCGACGATGCGGCCTTCGGCATCGATCTTGACCAGCGAGCTGGCCGTGATGTCCTTGAACAGGGTGCCAAAGGGGTTGATGAGGAACTGGTCCGTGCGGCCTGGCACCCGCGCCGAGATGTGCGTGTAGATGCTGTCGTCCATCCCGAAATGCGCCATCAGGCGGTAGGCGGCGGCCAGGTCTTCGCGAACGCGCTGTTCGCTCTCGGTATGCGGTTTGTCGTAGCCGGATTGGACGTCGGCATCAGCCATTGCAAGCATTGTTGTCCTCGTTAAATTTATGTCGTCTAGCGACAGTCGTCTGTCGACAGGACATAAGTTAACAGACTGAATCGCCGATGGAAAGGGTTGTGGACTAGGTGATTTCCAGCATGCGCGCTTTGACCTGGCGCAGAAAATTTGCAAAGCACCACAATGGGTTACGTGGCTATCGCGTTGCCTGGATATGGTGCAGGAATCCGCAAAGAATGCCTTGGCTTGGTGCATGCGCGACTGCGCCGTCGGCGGCTTGCACCATCGCGGTGGCCCTGGTGTTTTCCCTGGTTTGGGCTTGGCGCCGGTGGCTGGATTGACCGTGGTGCAGGCCTTGGCTTGACAGTGTGGATGGCGGTAACCCAGCAGCCCTGGGGTAAGATGGCGCCTGCTCCGGGGTGCACGCCAGTGCTGAGATCTACACCCGAGAACTTGAACCGGGTCATTCCGGCGGAAGAAGAGCCAACTCCCTGCCAGGGGCGCCTTGCGCGCATGGGGGGAGCCTTCGGAGCATGACCTCACCGCTCTCGAAGGAATTCCATGGACAAGGCCGATACGCTGGTCGCAGACCTGCTTGCATTCATCGCAATGGATGGCTGCACCGATGACCAGTTTGACCAGCTCGCGCTGCGTCTTTTTGCCTACCAATACGCATCCAATACGCCGTTCCGCAGCTTTTGCCAGCGCCGTGGCGCGAGCCCGCGCACGGTCAAGACCTGGAGCGATATCCCGGCCGTGCCCATCGATGCCTTCAAGGCGCTGGAGCTGCGCAGCGAGGCGCCATCGCCGACCGAACGCGTCTTCATGACCAGCGGCACCACCGGCCGCGCCGCACGGGGCCGGCATTTTCATCCTGCCCTGCAGGTGTATGACCTGTCGATGCAGCAGCACTTCGCCACCCGCTTCATGCAGGGCACCGCGCGCATGCCGATGGGCATCCTGTTCCCTGATGAGGCGGCCATGCCCAACTCCTCGCTGGCGCATTACCTGGCGCTGGCCAAGTCGAGCTTTGGTACGCCGGAGAGCCGCTACTTTCTGGGGCCGGAGGGCCTGGATATGGCCGGGCTCTGCGCCGTGCTGGAAGAAGCTGAGCGCAGCGGCCAGCCCTATGCGCTGCTGGGCGCCAGCTTCAGCCTCGTGCATGTGATGGATGCGCTGCGCGCCCAGGGCCGCCGCTTTCAGTTGCCGGCCGGCAGCCGCATCTTGGACACCGGCGGCTACAAGGGCCAGTCGCGTGAGCTGCCCTTGGCCGATTTTTATGCGGGCCTCACCGAGCTGCTGGGCGTGCCGCCCGAGCTGTGCATCAACATGTATGGCATGACCGAGCTGAGCACCCAGTTCTACGACAACGGCAATGCCACGCTGCCCTCGGTCAAATCCGGCCCGCACTGGATTCGCTCGCGCCTGGTCGAGCCCGTCAGCGGCCGCAGCGTGGCGCCGGGTGAGCGCGGCATTCTGGTGCACTGCGACCTGGCCAACTACAACGCGGTCAGCACCATCCTGACCGAAGACGTGGGCCTCTGGGCCGGTGACGGCTTTTTGCTGCTGGGCCGGGCCGAAGGGGCTGCTGCCAAGGGCTGCTCGCTGGCTGTGGATGAGTTTGTACAAGCGGCGCGTGCATGATGGAGCCGCAAGCCTCTGAGCGCATGGCCGGGCGCCTACGGGCCGGCTACCTGCCGGGCCTGGATGACAACCAGGTGCGCTGGCAGGTGTTGGTGTTTGAGCGCGCGGGCGCCCAGCTGGAGGTCGAGGTGCCGGTGCTGACCGGCGCGCAGATGCAGGCCCTCACCGAGCGGGTGCGCGCCGCCGCGCAGCGCCAGCTGCAGCCGATGCCACTGGCCGAGATTGTGGCGGCGATTGACCGCGCCATCGCCCGCCTGCTGGACCCCGCCGACCCCTATCGCCGCCAGATCGACGCCTGCCTGCCGCTGGTCTGCGGTTATGACGCGGCGATGGTGCGCCTGGGGCTCAACGGCCTGTTCAAGACTTTCAGGGCACCCCAGCTGTGGCGCTTTATCGGCGAGGATTTTGCCAACCCTGGTGTACTTGATGGCTTTGTGCCTGCCACCAAAGGCGGGGCCGTGCGCGCTTATGGCCCGGGCCTGCTGCTGCACAGCTGGGCCGGCAATGTGCCGGCGCTGTCGCTGTGGAGCCTCGTCTGCGGCCTGCTCGTCAAAGCGCCCAGCCTGGGCAAGCTGGCCAGTGCCGAGCCGCTGTTTGCCGGCTGGTTTGCGCGCTTGCTGGCGGAAGTACATCCCCCATTGGCCGACTGCCTGGCCGTGGTCTGGTGGCCCGGCGGCGCGCAGACGGGCGACAGCGCAGAGGGCGCGCAAGTGCTGTATGCCGAGGCCGATACGGTGATGGCCTATGGCAGCAACCAGACCCTGGCCGCGCTGCGCCAGCAGTTGCCGGTAACGACACGATTTTTGCCCCATGGCCACAAGCTGGGTTTTGGCATGGTGGGTAGGGCGGCGCTGGATGCCGTCAAAGCGCCAGCCCATGCGCGGTTGGCCGCCTGGGATGTCATGCGCTATGACCAGCAGGGCTGCTACTCGCCCCATGTGTTTTATGTAGAGCGGGGCGCCACGGTCTCACCCCGCGCCTTTGCCGATTACCTGGCCGCCGAGCTGGCCAATCTGCAGCAGCGCTTTGCGCGCCGCCCGCTTGATCTGGAAGAGGGCGCCGGCATGGCGCGCTGGCAGCAGTCGCTGGAGTGGCGCGCGCCGGCCGATGATGGCGCCGCCCCCCAGCTGATTGGCCCGGCCGATGCGCCCTGGAGCGTGGCCTATAGCGACAGCCTGGAGCCGCTGGCGCCCACGGCGCTCTACCGCAGCATTGTGGTGGTGGGGGTGGACAGCCTGGAGCAGGTGCTGCCCTTGGTGGCAGCCCCGCGCGACTACCTGCAGACCGCCGGCCTGGCCGTGGGCCCTGAGGATTTGTACCGTTTGGCGGGCTTGCTGGGCGCCGCCGGCGTTACCCGCATCAGCGCCTTGGGTGCCATGGGCGTGCCCGAGGCCGGTTGGCACCATGACGGGCGCTTTAGCCTGCTCGACTTGGTGCGGATGACCGAGATCGATGCCGCTGCCGAGGCCGCTGCGCAGCCGCTGGCGCGTTACGCAGACTGAAGGGCGGCGCGATGGCATGGATTGATATCGAGGACCTCAGCTTTGCCTACCCGGGCCAGGCCCCGGTCGTGGATGGCGTGCGCTGGCAGATGGCGCAAGGCGCGTTCCACTGCCTGCTGGGCCGCAGTGGTTGCGGCAAGACCAGCTTGCTGCAGCTGGTCGCCGGCCTGCTGCAGCCCCAGGCGGGCCGCATTGTGCGGGCTGGCGGTAGCCTGGTAGCACCCGGCCCGCAGCTGGGGGTGATGTTCCAGTCGCCCACCTTGCTGGACTGGCTGACGGTGCTGGACAATGTGCTGCTGCCGCTGTCGCTGCAGCGCAAGCCCACCGCGCGGGACCGCCAGGCGGCCGAGCAGCTGCTGGCCCAGCTGGGGCTGGCTGCGTTAATTCACCAACATCCGGGCCAGTTGTCTGGCGGACAACAAAGCCGGGTGGCGCTGGCGCGTGCACTGATTTGCGAGCCGGCTTTGCTGCTGCTCGACGAGCCTTTTGCCGCGCTCGACGCCATCACCCGCGCCGAGCTGCAGGATGAGCTGCTGCGCAGCTGCCGCGCGAGGGGCACCACCGTGCTCTTTGTCACCCATGACATCAACGAGGCCGTGTACCTGGGCGACCGGGTGGCGCTGATGCATGGCGGGCGCCTGGTCGCCGATATCGCCATTGATCTGCCAACACCGCGCACCCAGGCCATGCGCCATGGCGCAGCCTTTAACGCCTATGCGGCCCAGGTGCGCGCCGCGATGGACGGGGCCAGCGCATGAACCCGATCCTCAAAGCCCGGCTCTGGGCCGCCGCGCTGTTGGTGCTGCTGCTGGCCGTGTGGGAGGGCGCAGGGCGCCTGGGTGGTATTTCCGCCTTAGTGCTGCCGGTGCCGTCGGCGGTGCTACAGGCCTTGTGGACGGGGCTTGCGTCAGGCTACTTTTGGCCGCATGTGGCAGCCACCGTGCAGGCCGTGCTGCTAGGCCTGGCTGCGGGCGCATCCTTTGGGCTGCTGGCGGGCATGGCCTTGGCCGAGTCGGTGTTGCTGGAGCGCGTGCTCAAGCCCTATGTGGTCGTCAGCCAGGTGGTGCCCAAGCTGGCGCTGGCGCCGCTGTTTGTGCTGTGGTTTGGTTTTGGCATGCTGCCCACGGTGCTGATCACGGCGCTGATCTGCTTTTTTCCGCTGATGGAAAACACCTTGACGGGCTTGCGCCAGGTCGATGCGCAGCGGCTGCAGCTGTTTCGCATGCTGGGGGCGAGCCGGCTGCAGACGTTGGTGCGGCTCAAGCTGCCCACAGGCTTGCCCGCCATTCTGGCGGGCCTGCGCGTGGCCGTGGTGCTGGCGCTGGTGGGTGCGGTCGTCGCAGAGTTCATGGGTGCCAGCCAGGGCCTGGGCGCGGTGGTGATTTCCTCCCAGGGAATGATGGACACCAGCTTGATGTTTGCCGCGCTGCTGCTGATTGCGGCGCTGGGCCTGCTGCTGTACCAGGCCTGCTTGCTGCTGGAGCGCTGGTTGCTGCGCGGCCATGCGGTCGCGGCCAACCCGGCAGGCCCACATCGTTGATTTTTTGGTATTTGCTCGATTGCTTTTTTAAGGACCGCTGATGTCTGCACCTTTTCTGACCTATCCCGTATCCCGCCGCCGCTGGCTGGGCGCCTCGGCCGGCCTGCTCGGCCTGGGCCTGGCGGGCACCGGCATCGCAGCGGGCGCTGCAAGTCCCGTCAGCGGCAAGGTCCGCCTGGCCGGCTGGAGCAAGCCGATCAGCGAAATCACCAATATCCTGGCCGAGCCGGACAAGGGCTTTTTTAAAGCCCAGGGCGTGGACCTGACCTACCTGCCGGGTGCGGGCGGTGGCGACGCGATCCGCAACATTTTGAGCGGTCAGGGCGATGTGGCCTTTACCGACCCGGGCTCGTTCTTTATGGCGCTGGACAAGGGCGAGAAGCTGGTCGCCATCTACGATATCTATCCACAAAACGTGTTCAATGTCGTGTCGCTGCGCTCGAGCGGCATCCGCAGCCCCGCTGACCTGAAGGGCAAGACCATTGGCGTCTATAGCCTGGCCAGCGGCACGCGCCAGAACCTGCTGGTGATGCTGCACCAGGCGGGGCTCAAGGAATCGGATGTGCGTATTGTGGTGACCGGCCTCTTGAACTTTGCACCGCTGATGCAAGGCCAGGTCGACGCCACGGCCGCCACCGACACCGGCCTGGCCGTGGGCCTGCGCAAGGGCATGGGCGACGTGCAGGTGATGCCCGTGCGCGACTATCTCAATATCTCCAGCGATATGTTTGTGGTGCGCCGGCAGACGCTGGAGCAGCAGCCGGCATTGCTGCAGGCCTTTTTGCGCGGCTACCGCGACAGCGCAGCCTGGATGATCGCCCAACCCGAAGAGGCCGCGACCCTGGCCACGAAGCGCGCGATAGACGGCACCCAGCGCGATATCAACCTCGATGTGATTGCGCTGCGCAATGCCTCGGCCCAGCCCACCCTGCGGGTGCAGGGCAAGGCCGCGCCGCTGGGCAGCTTTGACCTGGCTGCGCTGCAAAAGGGCGCTGACACCTACCATGCGCTGGGCATGGTGCAGCAGCCCATTAAGGTGGCCGATGTGGTGGACAGCCGTTGGCTGCCAGGGGCCTGAGATGCAGCCAAGCAGTGCTTTGAATCTGCGCGGCAAGGTGGTGTTGGTAACTGGCGCCAGCCGGGGCATTGGAGCGGCCATCGCCCAGGCCTTTGCGCGCGAAGGCGCCACGGTGGCAGTGAACTACCTGGCCAATGAGGCAGCCGCCGCCCAGACCGTGGCCGCCTGCCAGGCCGCCGGGGGTGATGCCTGGGCCGTGCAGGCCGATGTGGGCAATCCGGCCGCGGTGGACGCGATGGCCCAGGCCATTGCGCAAGAGGCCGGGCCTATCGACATCGTCGTGAACAACGCCTTGCGCCCCTATGCGTTTGACCCCGAACGCCGCCAGCCGCTGGATGCACTGGCCTGGAGCGACTACCAGGCGCAGTTCGATGCAGCCGTGGGTGGTGCCTTCCATGTCTGCCGCGCGGTGCTGCCGCAGATGCGCCAGCGCGCCCGGGGCAGCATCGTCAATATCAGTAGCAATCTGGTCGAGCACCCTGTCGTCGCCTACCACGACTACAGCACGGCCAAGGCGTCGCTCGTGGGCTTTAGCCGCAACCTGGCCAGTGAGCTGGGGCCTTTTGGCATACGCGTCAACTGCGTCGCACCAGGCCTCGTCTACCCCACCCAGGGCAGCGCACAAACCCGCGAGTCCTTCCGCGAATCGCTGATGGCCGCCACCCCGTTGCGCCGCCTGGCGAGCCCCGAGGATGTGGCCGGGCCGGTGCTGTTCTTGGCATCGGATTTGAGCCGGTTTATGACGGGGCAGGTGTTGTTGGTGGATGGGGGTTTGGTCATGCGCTGACCGGTCGAGGGCAACCCAAGCCGCTTAATCCACTCAATGGCAGCGGTAGTCGGGCGCTGCCTGGCTGTGGGCAAAAGGGTCGACCAGATCGGCAGAGTAGCTGCCCGCAATCAGGCGCTGGCGCGGCAGAGCATAGTGGCGGAACAGTCGGCTGAAATGCGCCAGGCGCTCGCCCCGGGGCGTCAACAGCACGCAGCCTTGGTGATCGATGCGTATCGTGCCCGATACCAGTTGCTCGGTGAGCCGGATGTCGATCAGGCGGTGCTCACGCATGTATTCGTCTTTGAAGACCAGATCCATCTGGCTGCGCGCGATGCCGCCGCCTCGCTGCTGCAGTTTCTCCAGAATGTAGAACGACAACGAGCGGTCAATCACCGTGGGCACGCTGAGGGCCAGCGTGTAGCCCATCAGCGCGCAAACCAGCAGATGCTGGCATTTCTCCAGGCTGCTGAAGGCCCTCCAGGCCGGAAAGCAGTACAGCAGCAGTGCCTGCAGCACCAGCGCAACTGCTGCAGCCGCCAGAGCGGCGTAAAGCACCACATCGACCGCCAGCAGCCGGATGTAGAGCAGATAACTGAGGGCTGCCAGCAGCGGGTAGGCCAGCAAGGACAGGAGCGCGAACCACAGCTTTTTCATTCAGGCCTCCGGTGCCTTGCAATCAGGTGCTGGCACGTCAATGGCGGCGGCGACCATGGCCATGTCGGCTTGGGGGTAGCTGTTTCCCAGCTTCGATGCCAGCAGCCCATACAGCAACGCGCAGAGCAGGACCATCGCCGTGCAGACCCAGGCTCCAAACAGCGCCAGGCCTGAGCCTGCCAGCCCGGTGCTGAGCCAGGCCAATACTGCTGCCAAGCCTGCCAGCAGCAGCGCTGCATGGCACAGGCGCTGCAGCAGGCGGGTCTTGAACACCCGGATGGCGCGCAGCCCATGGCCCACTAGCGCAGACAGGTTCATCTTGGACGCACCGGCATAGCGCTTGGCCCGGTCCACGGTTTGGCGGCCCAGGCGCAGATCGCTGGCGAGCAGGCTGGCGGCAATATGCAGGGGCAAGCTGGGGCGGGTGGCGAGGGCCTGCGCGCCGGACGCAGACAGCACCATGAAGTTGCCAAAATCCAGCACCCGCCCGGTGCTGAGGCGAAAGAGCAGCTGGTAGGCGCGGTAGAAGACGACAAAGGTCCAGCGCTCGCGGCGTTTTCCCCGTGCAGCGACGACAGCATCGATGGCGCCGGCCCCTTGTGAGAGTTGGGCTAGCAGACCGGCAATAGCCTCTGGCGCGTCCTCGCCGTCCGAATCCATCAGCACCAGCTGCTGCTGGGGCCGCAGGCCTGGGGCCAGATACTGCAAGCCCAGCGCCAGTGCATATTGGTGGCCGGCGTTGTGGCGCAAGCGCAGAATGCGGCCGGGCAGTCCTGCGCCAGAGAGTACGCTGGCGGTCAGCGGCTGTTGCAGCGAGCAGTCATCGACCAAGAGCACAAAGCAGTCAGGCCCGAGCTGTGCTTGCAGCGCTCTCAGCAAAAATTGGCAGGCCAGGGTGTCCTCGTAGTAGGGCATCAGCACCAGGGTCTGGGCCGGTATCGGTGGCAGGGGCGGCTGTGCGCTGCAACTGGGCATAGGTTTGGCTGAGTCCGTGGTCAAGCGAGACCTGGGGGGCCCAGCCCAGCTGCTGCCAGGCCAGGGAGATATCGGGTTTGCGCTGGCGCGGGTCGTCCGGCTGACGGGGGCTAAAAACCGGCGCTGCAGCGCTTCCCGCCAGCGCGGCAATCTTTCGGGCCAGGCTGAGCACATCGATCTCCTCGGGGTTGCCGAGGTTCAGCGGGCCGGTGATGGTGACATCACTGTTCATCATGCGCAGCAAACCGTCAACCATGTCGCTCACATAGCAGAAGCTGCGTGTTTGACTGCCATCGCCATAAATGGCCATGCCCGTGCCTTGCTGCGCGTGCGCAAAGAAGCTGCTGATAACCCGGCCATCACCGGGGAGCATGCGCGGCCCGTAGGTGTTGAAGATGCGCACGATCTTGATGGACAGGCCGTGCTGACGATGGTAGTCGGCAAACAGGGTCTCTGCGCAGCGCTTTCCTTCGTCATAGCAGGCGCGTGGGCCAATCGGGTTCACATTGCCGAGATAGCCCTCGGGTTGCGGATGCACCAGCGGATCGCCATAGACCTCGCTGGTGGAGGCCTGCAGCACCCTGGCGTGGCAGCGCAACGCCAGATCAAGCACCTGCATGGCGCCCAGCACATTGGTCTTGAGGGTCTGCACCGGGTTGCGCTGGTAGAGCTGCGGCGAGGCAGTACAGGCCAGGTTGTAGATCTGGTCGACCTGCAGCAGCCCAATGGGGTCCACCACATCCTGCTGCAGCAGGCTGAACGCGGGGTGGCCAAGCAGGGCAGCAATATTGTGCGGCGATCCGCTGGAGAAATTGTCCAGACAAACCACTTGTTGGCCTTCAGCCAGCAAGCGTTCGCACAGGTGGGAGCCCAAAAAACCTGCGCCTCCGGTGACCAGAATGCGCTTGGGGGATGGCGTGGTTGTCATGGGCGGACGCAAGTGGAGGAGGTGGGCCAAGAAAGCGCAGAGTTAAAAAATAAAACTAACCAGTTGGTAAATGAATAATTAAACTGAATAATCTCAATGGTTTGAAGTTCAGTGTGCGGTATTAAGCTATCTTCTTCTATGATTTGCCGATCACAGTGGGTGCACACTGACGTTCATGCGTAGAATTATGCTTGCAAAAAGTAACGTGTAGTAGCATTTAAAGCGGCGGCCATGTATGCGTATTGACTCCATTCGCACCTTGATTGCGAAGGCACTGGCAGCCCTGGCACCGCTAGCTGTTCCCAGTCTTCAGCCCCGGCCAGTCTCAGGTCAGCAGATGTGGGTTTGTGCATTGCTCGGTCTGCTCTGTTTTGGGGTTTACAACGCCAATATGCGCTCAATCGGCGCTGGTGACAACTATCCAGCCCGCTATCTGCCGCTGTCGCTGTGGAAAAACGCCAGCCTGGACCTGAACCCCGTTGCTGACCTGGTGGCACAAGGGCGCAGGCTGCCCAGCAAGCCCGGCGAGATTGGCGAAGCTGGCTGGGTGGTGCGGGGCACGCAAGGACATCTGGTCTCGCTCTACCCCATCGTCACACCCCTGCTGGTAGCGCCCCTGTACCTGCCCGCTGCGCTGTATTTGTCGCACCGGGACTGGGCCCCTGCGCATGTGGATTCGGTGGCCCGCATCATGGAAAAGCTCGTGGCGGCGCTCGTCGCATCGGCCTCGGTGATGCTGATGTACCTGTTGCTGCTGCGCCAGTGCAGTGACCGCTTGGCACTGGGGCTGGCGTTGGCCTATGCTTTTGGCACCAGCACCTGGGTGATCAGCAGCCAGGCACTGTGGATGCATGGCGTGGCCCAGCTGCTGGTGACTTGTGCGCTGTGGATTGCCACCAGCGAGCGTTGCACCCCCAGGCGGGCCTGGGCCTACGGATTGGTATGCGGCCTGATCGCCTGCAACCGCCAGCCCGACACTTGGCTTGCGCTGGGCTTTGCTGCCTATGCGCTGGTATGGGCCCGGGGGCACTACCGGCTGTTTCTGGCCGGCGCCTTGCCGCCGGCGCTGCTGACCCTGGCCTACAACCTGTGGTGGGTGGGCTCATACATGGGCGGCTACTACGTCTATGTGGTCAACCACAGCACGGATGCCTCCTGGCTGGGCCTGCCCGAAGGAGTGCTCGCCTTGCTGTTCAGTCCTGTCTATGGCCTGTTGGTGTTTTCGCCATTTTTGCTGCTGCTGCCGCTGCGTGGGTTGGCCATTTGGCGCGAGAGCCGCTGGCCGCTGCTGGCCATGGTGCTGGTGGTGGCCGTGGTACTGCAGATCCTGTTCTATGCCGCTGCGCACTGGATCCAGGGCATCAGCTGGGGCAGCCGTTTTTTGACCGACATGCTGCCCATCCTGGTCTGGTTGCTGCCTCCCGCGTTGCTGGGTCTGTCTGGCTGGGGCAGGAGGGCATTCACGCTAGCGGTGGCGGCAGCGGTCGTCGCCGAAGCCATCGGGGCCTTTGGCTACACCGGGCAGGCTCATGCGGCCTATATCGAACGCCAGGGTGCAAGCACCGTGGCCGAGAGTTTTGCCGCGCAAAAGCGTGCGGCCTGGCAGCTGCAGAACTCGCCGTTTCTCGGCCGCCCGAAGTGGGTGCATGATCTGGGCTGGCTGCTGCAAGGTGGGGTGGAGCAGGTGCGCCTCAGCAATGACGACCAGGTGGTGGTGGAAGGCTGGGCATTGGCTGGGGGTCACACACCGTATGACTTGCACCTGCTCGTCGATGGCCAGGCCTGGCCTGCTGCCACGTCCCAGTTTGTACCGCCCAAGGGGCAAGATACGGAGCCAGGCCGGGCGCCTGCGAGTCGCTGGTTGCTGACCTTTCCGCGCGGCAGCTTGGCAGTGGGCGAGCACGCGTTCAGCGCCCTGGTGCGGGCCAGCGCAGATACCCAACCTCGGGTGTTGCCCACCGCTGTGCACAGCCTGTCCGCAACACCGCAGGCTGTTGTCATGTTGCCGGGAACGCATGGCTCGATTGACACGGCCCGGGTGATCGCAGGCGATGTCGTCGATGTGGCGGGCTGGGCTTTAGTGGATGCGCAGACCCCCGCGCAGGTCGAGGTATTGCTCGACAGCGGCCAGGTGCAGGCAAGCAGCTCGGCGTTTTTCACGCGCCCGGATGTGGTGCAGTCGCTGGGCACCTTGAATGCAGCAGGCTGGCGCCTGAGTTTTCCGGTGGGTGCCTTGGCAGCGGGCAAGCACCGGCTGCGTGCGCTGGTGACGCCGGTATCGGGCGCACCGACTTATCTGGCGGCCAGTGCAGAATTTGAGGTGACCCGGCCGGCTCCTGTGGCGCCTCCCAAGGGTAGCCCATTGTCTGAAGCGGCGCGCTACGCGGCCCAGATGCTGGCCTACCGGCAGCAAGAGGGTGGCTATTGGCTGACCGAGCACACGCAGGCTGCCGTGTTCAGCCAGCCCGCGCCAGAGCTGAATATCTTTGCCAATGCGCAGGTCATCGACATTCTGGCGCCCGTGGCGGCGGCAGCTGCCATGCAGCCAATGCTGGAGCGCACGCGCTATTTTTTGCAGCAGCAGATTGAAAGCACCGGCCTGGTGCGCTACCACGGCAACCCCGCGCTGCCGACCCATGGCAGCTTGGGCTGCAAGATCACGCCGGATGCCGATGACACAGCCCTGGTCTGGCGCCTGGCGCCATTGGACGATTCCGCGCTGCAGGATAAGGCCCTGGCGACGCTGCGCCAGTTCCGCCGCAGCGATGGCCTCTACCAAACCTGGTTGGCCCGGCGCGAAGACTACGAGTGCATTGACCCGGGCAAGGACCCCAATCCGGTCGATATCGGCATCCAGATCAATGTGCTGCGCTGGCTGTACCAGGTGCAGTCGCCTGCCGCCCAGGCCCTGTGCCAGGCACTGCAGCAGCGGGCGGGAGATGTCGGCCTGTGGGTGTACTACCGGCGGGCACCGGCGGTGGTGCGCTGGTCGCGGGATGGCTTGCAGCGCTCCGGCTGCCCGCTGCCATTGCCTGAGGCATCCCTGAGAACCTCAGTCCCCGGCCAGCAGCGCTGGCTGGAGCTTATCGATCGCATCCATCAGAGCCCAGCGCAGCGCTCGCAGCCTTCGCCAGCGCAACGCGCCGCCGATACGCAGCTGCTGGCCAGCCTGGCCGCCGATGGCTTTGCGGCGCTGCGCCAAGACCCGGTGCTCTTCTACCACAACGACCTGACTGCCACGGTCAGCCGTTATTACTGGTCGCAAGAGATGGCCTATGCGCTATGGCTGCGGCTCTACTACGAGATCCTGGGGCAGGCGCAAACCGGCGCAGTACGCTCTGGCAACGAAGACCAAGGCGGGCTCCATGGCTGAGGCGCACCACCCAGTCGCTGAAAACCGCCGGCCTTTGCGGCCAAGATGGCTGCGCCTGCTGGCCAGCATTAGGCTGGGGGAGGTGCTGGTGTTGCAAGGCACCCCGCTGATGGGCGCCATCCTGGCGCTGGGCAGCCTGGCGCAATGGCATTTCTGGGCCGTAGGCTGGCAAGGCCTGTGGCTGGTGGTCGCCAACCTGCTGTTTGTGGCGCATGTATTTGTCGCCAACGACTGGGCCGGCATCGACGCGGACCTGCGCGATCCCCAACGCCGTGGCCATACCTTTGTGAACCAGGGCGTGGGGCGGTGCCCATTTGGATGGCTGGGTGTGGGCCTGTTTATAGGCGCCATGCTGGCGCTGCTTCCGCTGGGTGCTCCGGCGCTGCTGTTGGGGCTGGCGCTCTGCGCCGTCAGCGCACTGTACTCGCTGCCTCCTTGGCAGCTGAAGGGCCGGCCGCTGTGGAACTCGCTGATGCATTTGCTGGGTGGCAGCCTGCACTTTCTGCTGGGCTGGGTGGCATTTGTGCCCATCCATGGCACGAGTCTCGCCATCAGCGTGTTTTTTGGCCTGGTGTTTGCAGCCGGCCACCTGGTGCATGAGGCCCGGGGCCTGGAGGGCGACCGGCTCAATGGCATCCAGACCAATGCCGTTCGCTTTGGCGCCAAGCGCTGCTTTGTAGCCGCCTTTGTACTGTTCAGCGCTGCCTACCTATTGCTGGCGGTTCTGTGCCTGCTGCAGCTGCTGCCCAGAGCGCTGCTGCTGGCGGTCTGTCTCTACCCCCTGCATGTCTGGGCAACCTGGCAGGCTTACCAGCAGCAACTGAGCTACCCCAGCCTGCTGCGTCTGCAAAAGTGCTACCGGGCGATGTATGCACTGACGGGGGTGTTGATTTTTGGGGCGGTGCTGTGGGAGCGGCTTGCATGGTGACTCCTTCAGTCGCCCTGGGACTTGGAAGTAGGAAGGGCACGCCAGCCATGCCAACTCTGCATCCACTACCCTCTTGTACAAGCATAGTTTTGCGTTCAAAGGAGTGGAAGGGGGCTGGCTTGTGCGTCTGGGTCCAGATCACTTCATGTTGAGCACAACACTTCGCGATCTCCCCATTTCCAACACCCTCCGATCCAGCATCCTGTACGATAATTCACGATGTTTCACAAAGTGAATCTGGTAAACAGCTGATGCTGGCACGGTCGCAGGGGCGCGATGCTGGGTGTGTTTGCCAAGGCATCCTCTGGCTCTTTCATGATTCCGTCCAGCGCACCTGCCATCTTTACCATCTGCTCGAACAACTACCTGCCCATGGCCAGGGTGTTGCTACAAAGTGCAGGCCAACAGCACCCCGAGGCGGATATCTATCTCTGCCTGGCCGATGCATTGCTCGACGAACCAGATTTCTATGCGGGCGACTTCAGGGTCGTCACTGCAGACGCGCTGGGCATTCCCGACTTTCAGGAGTTCGCGTTCCGCTACGGGATCATGGAGTTCAACACGGCGGTCAAGCCGTTCATGTTCCGCCACCTGATGGCGCAGGGCTATGCCCAGATGGTCTACCTCGATCCGGATATCGAGGTGCTGGCGCCGCTGGACCATGTCTTTGCCTTGCTGGACGATGGCGCTTCTCTGGTGCTGACCCCGCACCTGACCCAGCCCGCGGAGCGGGACGCCTTTCCGGACGATGTGGGCATCATGCGTGCGGGGGTCTTTAACCTGGGCTTTCTGGCGGTGGGCGCATGCCCGGAGGCCGAGCGTATCATCGCCTGGTGGGGTGGGCGGCTGCAGTACCAGTGTGTGAACGAGCCCGAGCGCGGCATCTTTGTCGACCAGAAGTTCATGGACCTGGTACCTGGCTTTGCCGCCGATGCGCGCATTCTGCGCGAGCCGGGCTACAACCTGGCGTACTGGAACTTGCACCAGCGTGACCTGCAGATGCAGGGCGACGGCTGGACGGTGGATGGCGAGCCGCTGCGGTTTTTCCACTTCAGCGGCATTGACCCGGCCGATCTGCGGCAGCTCTCCAAATACACCACGGCCTTTGGCCTCGGTGCCATCTCGCCGCCCTTGGCGGCCCTGATGCGGCGCTATGCCCGGCAGGTGCTGGCTCATGGCCATGGCCGCGTGCCGGCGGCCAGCTATGTCTATGGGCGGTTTGCCTCGGGCACGCTGATTCCAGAGGTTGTGCGGCGCATGTTCCGGGATGGGCATCGCTGCTGGTCAGGCGGCGATCCTTTTGAGGCCTATGAGGCCTACCTGCAACTGCCCAGCCCCAGCAGTCCCCTGAGTGGCAGGGGCTATGTCACGCGGCTGATGGCCGAGTTGCATGCGCGCGAGGCCTGGTTGCAGCAGACCTTTGACCTGCGCTCGACGCAAGGGGTCGCTGCCTATATTGATTGGTTCTGTTTGCATGCCCGCAGCCAGCTGGGCGATGCACGCCTGGTGGAGCCGGTGCAGCTGCGGGCGGCGCGCGTGTCTGATGCGCTGCCGCCAGCGCGCTTGCCAGCGCCGGCTGCGCCTGGTGAGGCACAGCTGACCGTGGTGGGCTACCTGCAGGTGGCATCGGGCGTTGGGGAGGCCGGGCGGCAGACGCTGCGGGCCGCGGTGCATGCGGGTTTTCGCGCGCAGGGCCTGGCGATCCGTCCGCCTTCCTTGCCCGAGGCAGTCGACGCGGAGCTGGCGCCTTGGATCAGTGAGGAGCAGGCCGCCCAGGTGCAGATCTTCAACGTCAATGCCGACCAGTTGCCCGCAGTGATCCGCGACCTGGGAGGGCGCTTGCCACGCAAAAGCTGGCGGTCGGTGGTGCCGTTTTGGGAGCTGGAGCATTTTCCCGATGACTGGATGCCGGCCTTCGACCTGGTGGACGAGGTGTGGGCGCCGACACGCTATGTGCAGAAAATGCTGGTCAACCGCTTGAACAAGCCGGTGCTTTACATGCCGCCGCAACTGAGCTTTGTGCCGCCGCCGCCGGCACCGCGCGCGCAGTGGGCCGTGCCTGAGCAGGCCTTTGTGTTTTTCTTTGCGTTTGATTTTCTGTCCTTTGTCGAGCGTAAAAATCCACTGGCCTTGCTGCGCGCGTTCCGCGAGGCCTTTCCATCTAAAGGCGCTGCAGAAGTTTGCCTGGTGATCAAGACGCTCAACGGCCACCGGGCCGGCGCGCACAGCCAGGCTTTGCTGGAAGCGCTGCAGCGCGATCCCTGCGTGGTGCTGGTCGACCAACTGCTGGGTCGGGTTCAGAGCCTGCAGCTGATGGCCTGCTGTGACGCCGTGGTGTCGCTGCACCGCAGCGAGGGACTGGGCCTGTTGGTGGCAGAGGCCATGCAGCTGGGGCTGCCCGTGGTCGCGACTGACTATTCGGCCACCACCGAACTTGTTTCTCCCTCCACCGGATGGCCGGTGGCCTGCAAGCTGGTCCCCGTACCGGAAGGTGCTTATCCGTACCACCAGGGGCAGGTCTGGGCCGAGCCGGATGTGGTGCATGCCGCCTGGCAGATGCGGCAGGTCTACCTGCACCGGGCCGAGGCCGCGCGCCGTGCCAGCCATGCGCGTGCGCGGCTGGAGGCGGAATTTGGCGCAGATGCCACCTCCCAGCGGCTGCGCCGCCGGCTCGCTGCGTTGTTGGCCGGTGGTGAGCGGCTGGGAGAGGCGGCATGACGGAGCAGGCCAGCGCCACAGCAGCTACCGGCATGCGGCGCTGGCTGGTCGTTGGCGATATCGGCGGCGCGGCGCAGTTCCATGTCGGTGACGAGGCCATGTTTGCTGCGAATCTGCAACTGCTGCAGCGCCTGTGCCCGCAAGCGCAGCGCGTGGCCGTCTCGCGGGACCCGGCATTCACGGCAGCCACCTACGGCATCGCGGCCGTGCCGCGCCTGGGCTTTGCCGATTGCGCGAATGAGGCCGAGCGCGAAGCGCTGTTGGCGCAGCTCTGCGCTCCGTCACATGCCCATTGGACGCAGCGCAGGCCTGCGGCGATGGAGGCCTTGCGCGATGCGCACGATGGCCTGCTCATCTCAGGTGGTGGCAATCTGCGCAGCATCTGGCCGGCATTTTTGTACGAACGCCTGGCCTTGGCGCGCCAGGCACAGCGCCTGGGTGCACCCGTCGCGATCCTGGGCCAGACCCTGGGCCCGGAGTTGACTGACCGCCACCGCGCCATGCTGGCCGAGCTGCTCGCGATGGCCACATGGGTCGGGATGCGAGAGCAGCGCAGCTACCAGTTGGCGCTGGCGCTGGGTGTGGATGCCAGCCGGCTGTCTCTGCAGCTCGACGATGCCCATGGCCTCGGGCAGCAGCCCAGTCGCGAGTCCTATTTGCCTATGCCGTTTGCGATGGACCAGCCCTGGATGGCGCTGAGCTTTCATCCTTTATGCGATCCGAATGGCAGCGATCCCTTGCTCGACAGCCTGGCCCAGCAGTTGGAGCAGGTGGCGCAGCTGACGGGCTGCGCGCCTGTATTCATCCCGCATGCCAGGGCAGATGGTGCACATGGCGCGCCCTGGTCAGATGCTGACATGGGCCGAGCTGTGGCGGCGCGCATGCGCCATACCCCTGTGGTTTTGCTGCCGGTGATGCTGCCCGAGCAGGTGGCATGGCTCACGGCCCAGGCTCATCTGGTGGTCAGCTCGCGCTACCACCCGCTGGTGTTTGGGCTGGCGGCAGCCAAGCCTTGTCTGGGCATCTGGAGCGATCACTACACCCGCACCAAAATGCAAGGGGCGCTGGCGCACCATGGAAGCGCCCATGCCGCCTGTGGCGTGCAGGAAGTACGCGAAGGTCGGCTGAGCCGCCGCATCGCAGCGCTATGGCAGGGGCGCCAAGCTTGGCAGGCCTACCTGGCCGCGCAGGGCCGGATGCTGGTCGACGACGAAGCGCGCAGGCAACAGGCGCTTGCGACATTGCTGATAACGGGGCAGATGCCCGAGGTACCGATTTCTGCCATCCAGGCTGGCCAGGCCCCGGCTGCTGCAGTCGACAAGCCCGCTTCGGAGACGCCCAGCTCGCGGCTCCTGTCTCCCAATGCTTTCCGAAGGAGGTCTTCCATGGTCACCGAGGCCGACTGGCAACAATTCGCCCAAGACGGTTATCTGCACCTGGGCCAGGTGCTTGCCCCAGAGGCGCTGGAGGCATTGCGGCAGCGTGCCGATGCGCTGGCGCTGGGGGAGGTGTACAACCCGGCGGTGCAGATGCAGCTCGATACCGGGGGCGCCTACGAGGAGCTGCCCGGGGCCGTCGAGCGCTTTGAGGAGGGCACGCTGCGCTACCGCAAAATCCAGGGCCTGGAGCATGACCCGCTGTATGCACAGCTGATCGCCCAGCCGGTCTTCAAGACTATCTGCGCGGGCATGTATGGCGCGCATGCGGCGGTATCGATTTTTCGGGCGATGGTGATGAACAAGCCTGCCGGCCACGGCACCTTGCTGCCCTGGCACCAGGATGGCGGCGCCGTCTGGCAGCTGGACCGCGATCCCTTGGTCACCATCTGGGTGGCGCTGGACGATGCCAATACCGCCAATGGCTGCATGGATGCGATCCGGGGCTCGCACCGGCTGGGTCTGCTCAGCACACAGGGCAGCACCTTGACCGAAGACGCGGTGCGTGCGCATTGCCCGCCCGAACTGACCGTGCCGTTGGAAGTGAAAGCCGGGCATGCGCTGCTGATGCACAACTGGCTGATCCACCGCTCGGGCCTCAACACCTCGCCCACGCCCCGGCGCGCCTTCACCATGTGCTGCATGGATGCCCGCACGCGCAACCTGCTGACCGGGGCGCAGTTTCCGGTGGTGTACGGCTCGCAGCCCAGCGTGCCCGATGCCTATGTGCAGCAACTGCAGGCGGACCTTGCCGCGCAGACCGAGCGATTTGGCAATGCGGAGCGCTATGCCCAGGACCTGTTGGCGACCAATGACAAGCGCCAGGCGATGATCGATGAGGCGACGCAGTACGCACGTAGCCTGGAGGCCGAGCTGGCGCGTTGGCAGCAAGGCGGCGGCGCAGCGCAAGAGGGGCGGCGCGCAGGTTCTGCGGTGGTGCAGATGCGCCAGGAGATTCTGGATTTGAACAACGCCCTCAAAACCGCATATGAGCAGGGCGGTGGAGGCGGCCAGGAAGTGGCGCGCTTGCGCCAGCAGGTCGCTGATCTGAATGCCAGCATCGAGGCGCTGCACCAATCGGCCTCCTGGCGCATCACCGCGCCACTGCGCCGCTTGTATGAGCGCCTGATACTGCGCTCGGAACGCTGATGGCCCCCCACAGCATGCCCCCCACAGAGCGCCAGGCCCCCGATGGCCGTTGGCAGCGTCAGGCTCAGTTGCTGCTGCAGGACCTGTCCCAGTCGCTGCGGCAGTGGCCGCTGTGGATGCATCTGGGCTGGCAGGATTTGCTGCGGCAGTACCGCCGGTCTTTTCTGGGGCCGGCCTGGATTGCCATCAACATGGCGATATTCACCGCAGCCTTTGGCTGGATCGGTTCACAGCTCTTCAACCAAAATCCCAGAACCTATGTGCCTTACTTCTGTCTGGGCAACGTGTTCTTCGGCTTTCTGACGACGATGTTCAATGAGGGTTGCCGCACCTACATCGAGGCAGCGGCCTTCCTCAAGCAAGCCGCTTACCCCAAGTTCAGCTTTGTGTTTCGGGTGATGTGGCGCAGCTTGCTGATGCTGCTGCACCAACTGCCGCTGATCGTGGTGGTGCTCTGGTATGGCGGTTACCTGGGTGGAGCGCTGTGGCTGGTCTGGCTGGCGGGCCTGGCGCTTACGGTGCTCAGTGCCACCTTGGTGCTGGCCGTGCTGGCGGCGCTGGCCACCCGCTACCGTGATGTGCCCATGGTCGTGGCCAGTGTGCTGCAGATTGCGTTTTTTGTGACCCCGGTGATGTGGCATGCCAGCCAACTGAGCAGCGACCGGGCACAGCTGCTGACGACCCTCAACCCGCTGGCCGTCTGGCTGGATCTGATGCGCCAACCGCTGCTGGGAGCTGCGCCAGCGCCCAGTACCTGGCTGGCGGCCGGGCTGGTGTTGGCGCTGTTGCTGGTGATGTGCAGTCTCACCTACCTGTTTGCGCGTCGGCGAATCAATTACTGGCTCTAAGCCCTGCCAGACAACCCAAGCTAAGGCAGCATGCAACCCTTTATCCAGCTCCGTGATGTCGACATTGCGTTCCCGGTGTTTGATGCCCAAAGCCTGGGCCTCATCAATACCTTGGTGCGCTTTAGTGGCCTGCATGGCAGGCGCGCTGCGGGCCCTGCGCCGATGCGCTCGGTGCAGGCCTTGCATGGCATTAACCTGTCGCTCCAGCCGGGCGACCGCATCGGTTTGATCGGCCACAACGGCGCGGGCAAATCCACCTTGCTGCGGGTGCTCTCCGGGGTGTACGAGCCGGTGCGGGGTGAGGTACGCCAGCACGGCAGCGTCTCGGCCCTGACCGACATCATGCTGGGCATGGATCCCGAGGCCTCGGGCCTGGATTTCATCATCACCCGCGGCATAGTCATGGGGCTGTCCAAACGGCAAGCGGGTGACTGGGTAGAAGAGATGGGCGCCTTTACCGAGCTGAGCGAGCGGCTGTATATGCCGGTGCGCACCTACTCTACCGGCATGCTGCTCAAGTTGGCGTTTGCTGTGGCCACCGCCATTACGCCTGATATCTTGCTGATGGATGAAATTGTCGGGGCTGGAGACGCCAAGTTTCAAGAGCGGGCGCAAAAGCGCCTGCATGACCTGATGTCTCGGGTGAGTATTCTGGTGGTGGCCAGTCACAACGAACAGCTGCTCAGGTCCTTTTGCTCGCATGCGCTGGTGCTGCACCAAGGCACAATAGTGCACCGGGGGACCGTCGACGAGTGCCTGGATTTCTACCATGCAAACTCCTGAGTGGTAGACGGCGCTAGCTGTACGCTGCGGCTGTCCTACTTCCGAATAAATAGCCAGACAAGGAAACCGATCACCATGGCCAGCCGCGCCCTGGTATGGATGCGTCGCGATTTGCGCTGCGACGACCATGCCGCTCTCTTCCATGCCTTGCGCCGCTTCGAGCAGGTGTATTGCGTCTTCGTTTTTGATACCGACATCCTGGACCTGTTGCCCACGCGCGAGGACCGGCGGGTGGACTTTATCCATGCCAGTGTGCTCGCGCTGGACGAGGACCTGCGCCAGTTGGCAGCGGGCAGCGGTACGCATGGCGCGGGCCTGCTGGTGCGCCATGGGTCGGCTGCGCAGGAGGTGGTGCAGCTGGCGCAGGCGCTGGGCGTGCAAGAGGTGCTGACCAACCGCGACTACGAACCCGAGGCCATTGCCCGCGATGCGCGCGTGGCCGGTGATTTGCAAGCGGCCGGCATTGCCTTTAGCGATTACAAGGACCAGGTGCTGCTGGACCGCGATGAGGTGCTGACCCAGCAAGGCCATCCCTACAGCGTGTTCACGCCCTACAAGCGCGCCTGGCTGCAAAAGCTCGATGCCTTCCAGTGCAAAGCCTACCCGGTGGCGTGCTATGCCGGGCATCTGGCGGCATTGCCCAAGGGCGAAGCGATTCCGTCGCTGGCCGATCTGGGCTTTCAGCCCAGCAATCTGGCGTCGCTCAAGATCCCTACCGGCAGCCGGGGCGCGCAGCAACTGCTGCAGGATTTTTTGCCGCGCATGGCCGCTTACCAAGACGCGCGGGATTTTCCGGCGGTCAAGGGCGTCTCCTACCTGTCGGTGCATCTGCGTTTTGGCACCGTGTCGATCCGCCAACTGGCCGCCCTGGCCGTTGCGCAGGCACGCACGGGCTGCGAGGGCGCGCAGACCTGGCTGTCGGAGCTGGCCTGGCGCGACTTCTACGCGATGATTCTCTGGCACCACCCGCAGGTGGTGACCCAGTCGTTCCGCCCCATCTACGACAAGGTGCAGTGGGACGATGCGCCCGAGCTGTGGCAGGCCTGGTGCGAGGCACGCACCGGCTACCCGCTGGTCGATGCCGCCATGCGCCAGCTGCTGCAGACCGGCTATATGCACAACCGCCTGCGCATGGTCGTCGCCAGCTTTTTGACCAAGGACCTGGGCATTGACTGGCGCGCGGGCGAGCGCTTTTTTGCCCAGCACCTCAATGACTATGACCTGTCATCGAACAATGGCGGCTGGCAGTGGGCGGCGTCGACCGGCTGCGACGCCCAGCCCTGGTTCCGCATCTTCAACCCCATCACCCAGTCCGAGCGCTTTGACCCAGATGGCAAGTTCATCCGCCGCTATCTGCCAGAACTCGCCAAGGTGCCCGGCCGGTATATCCACTTTCCCGCTGCGATGAAGCCGCTGGAGCAACAAGCCTGCGGTCTGCAGCTGGGGCGCGACTACCCGCAGCCGGTGGTGGACCACGGCCGGGCGCGCGAGCGGACCTTGATGCGGTTTCACTTTATGAAGAATCCGGATTGAGGGAGCTGCTGGTTGGCAGCATCACCTTTAACTAAATGAAGCTATTCAACGATAAAGAGGTGGTTACTTTGAAGATTGCATTTCGAGCTTCGATAGTAGGGTCCCTGCTGTGGACACTCGCAGCCGCAAGTTCTTTCGCTCAGCCTGCTGGACCTCTTCCGAAAGAAGAGTTACTGGTTCTCTCTGCCGCATATGGTGTGCTCCAGCGCTCCCTGGTGGTGAAGCCAGACGATCGCGCGCTGATTGTCGCGGCCACAAAGGGCATGCTTCGGGGTACTGACCCGGATTCGGGTGAATACTTTACCGCGGACGAGTTTGAAGCGTATCGTCAGCCTAGGCGAGCGAACCTAGAGTCAATTGGTGCGGAAGTCAAATTTCGAGATGGCCGATATCTTCTTGCACCGTTGGAGGGTAGTCCAGCGGCTCAGGCAGGAATTGTGTTCCCGGACCAGCTGTATGCAATTGATGGTGTTCGGATCAAGGGGCTCGATGCGTCTCTGGTGGCAGAGAAGCTAGCAGGACCTCCTGGAACCACTGTTGCGCTCACCGTTTTTCGTGAATCCACGCTTTCCGTGCACACTTTCCAGGTAGAGCGCAAAGCTTTTACCGTGCGAGGCGCCCAGCTTTCCCGCTTGGCGGCAAATGTAGTACACCTGCGCGTTGCCCATTTCACAGCTTCCTCCCTGCAGGAAGCAGCTGATGCTCTAAAGGCAGCTTGGCAAACTGAGCCGTTTCAGGCGATCGTTCTCGATTTGCGCGGATGTCCGGGTGGTCTCCTTGACTCCTCGGTGGGGTTTGCTGCCATGTTCTTGCCAAAAGATGCCATGGTGGTGCGGACGGCAGGCGCTAGCACTGAGTCAAACATCACCTATCTGGCAGCTCCCGCGTTCTACCTAAGAAAAGGGAGCCCCGATCCGTTGGTTGGCTTGCCTACAGAGGTCCATACCATGCCCGTCGCAGTGTTGGTCGACAACGCCACGTCATCCGGTGCAGAGATAGTGACAGCCGCGCTGCAGGATCACAACAGGGCGGTGATCATTGGACGTCCGACTTTCGGGCGGGCCAGCATTGAAACTGTGCAGCCTTTGCAAATTGGCGGTATCAAGTTCACCAGTTCATACTACTTTCCGCCTAGTGGTCGCAAGATACAGGGCGTCGGAGTAATCCCTGACCACATTGTCGAAGATGCATCTGCACCCGACACAATGCGTGTTGCACTGAGAGAACTAAAGCAAGGGAAAGAATGATTCGGTTTGCAGGGGTTCAGAGTTACAGGTCCTTCTCACCCAGCAAGGGTTCGATATAACCATCAACCAGTCAATGACCATGTCTAAATGCCATAAAACCCGAACGGAATAGACGTGCAGAGCCCGCCATGCCGGTGGGATCCACACAAAACCACTCAACCATCAATCAATCTTCAAGCCAATCGCGCTGATCACGGAGCCATAGCGGTCCAGCTCGGCCTTGGTGAACTTGGCCAGCTCGTCCTGGGTGCTGGCCTTGCTGCGCGCCCAGCTTGGTCAGGCGGTCCTTGGCGTCGGCATCGGCCAGGGCTTCGTTCAGCGCCTGGTGGAGTTTGGCCAGCACCTCGGGGCTGGTTTTGGCGGGGGCGTAGAGGGCGTACCAGGCGTTCACGACAAAGTTGGGGTAGCCGCTCTCGGCAAAGGTGGGCACATTGGGCAGCTCGGGCAGGCGCTCGGTGCTGGCAACGGCTAGGGGCCGCACTTTGCCAGAGGTGATCAGTGGCGTGGCGCTCGTCAGCGTGTCAAAGATCATGTCGATGCGGCCGCCCATCAGGTCCATGGTGTGGGCATTGCCGCCCTTGTAGGGTACATGGGTCATGTCCACATTGGCGGCGCGCTTGAACAGCTCGGCACTCAAATGCAGCGGCGAGCCATTGCCGGCCGAGCCGTAGGTGAGGGTGGCCGGCGTCTTTTTGGCCTGTTCCACGACCTGCTTGACATCCTTGAATGGCGAGTTGGTGGCGACTTCCAGCACGATGGGGGCTTCGCCGATCATGCCGACCGGGGCGAAATCCTTGATCGCGTCATAGCCGGGCTGGCGGTACAGGTGCGGGCTGATCGCATGGCTGGAGAGGGAGCCCAGCACCAGGGTGTAGCCGTCACCGGGCGCCTTGGCCGCCAGCGCGGTGCCAATGGTGGTGCCTGCGCCGCCACGGTTGTCAACGATGACGGACTGCTTGAGGATCTCCCCCATCTTCTGGCCCACGATGCGGCCCACCGCATCGTTGGCACCGCCGGCCGGGTAGGGCACGATCAAGGTGATGGGCTTGGCAGGATAGGCGGCATCTGCCGCCTGGCTGGCCAGCGGGGCGAGGCCCAGCAGCAGGCTGCTGGCGAGAAGGAAGCGGCGGCGCGTGGCGGCAG
Organism: Comamonas sp. B-9; assembly: GCF_000410635.1. Lineage (NCBI taxonomy): Bacteria > Pseudomonadati > Pseudomonadota > Betaproteobacteria > Burkholderiales > Comamonadaceae > Comamonas > Comamonas sp. B-9. Next base: position 28,225 of record NZ_APCR01000324.1, on the reverse strand, counting down.
AAGCGGGGTTGGAAGCGAACATGGTGGGACACCTCAAGGGCTGGTGGTTCAGAAATGACTTCAGGGCTGAAGACGGAATGGTTCTTGGTAGTTATTTGATCAAAACAATCAAAATTGATAATTTTTTGAACGCTTCGATCAGAACTCTTTTTACCAAAGTCTCCAATCAGGACTTTCCCCGAGTTGGTGCATGCACCATGGTGCGGAATTGCTGCACATTGGCGGTGCGTGCGCGGGCCTGATGCTACGGTTTCAGCCTGATTTCACTGCTTCAACGATCAAATCGATCATTTTCGATGCGTTGAATCAAGGGTTAACCCTTGTTTTATCCCGCTTTGAATGAATTATGATTGAATCAATCAATTTTAAGGCTTGGCGTGATGACTGAGTCGACCGAAAGCCCCGCATGAGCCCGCGTTCCCTCCCGCACTACCTGGTTGTCGCCGACGACCTCTCCGGCGCAGCCGACTGCGCTGCGGGGTTTGCGAGCGCTGGCCTCTCCACCAGCGTGCTGCTGGATGCGCAAGCCAGCGCTGGTGCCCAGGGTGATGTGGCGGTGCTCACGGTAGACACCAACAGCCGGCGCGATACGGCGGCTGAGGCTGCTGCCAAGCTGCAGGCGGTGCTGGCTGCGCCGGCATCGCAGGGCCGCCGGGTGCTCAAGAAAATCGATTCCACCCTGCGGGGCGGCTGGGCGCAGGAGGTGGCGGTGCTGCAAAGCGCGCTCCATGCCATTGCGCTGGTGGCTCCGGCCTTCCCGCAGATGGGCCGCACGATGCAGGGCGGTGTGGTGTATGTGCACGGCGTGCGCCTGGCCGATACCGCGACCTGGCAGCTGGAGCATGCGGACCGCGATGACCGCGCGGCGCAGCAGCTGCAGGCCGCCGGACTGCGCTGCGACAACCTGCCCGCCAGCCTGCTCGATGCCGGCCCAGAAGCCACCGCGCAAGCAATTGCCAATGCACGCGAACAGGGCGTGCAGGCGCTGGTGTTGGATGTGCTCCATGACCAGCATCTGCAGACGCTGGCCCAGGCCAGCTTGCAGATAGAGCAGGCTTTTTGCGTCTGCTCAGCGGGCCTCTCGCATGCGCTGGCGCAGCAGGTGCAGCCAGTATCTGCCTTGGCTGCATCGCTGGATGTACCGCATGCCGCCGGGCGTTTGCCCAGCGTGGTCACCGTCGTTGGCAGCATGTCGGCGATTGCGCAGCAGCAGCTGGCGTATTTGGCCGAGCAGCCACAAACGCGGCTGCATGTGGTGCCACCTGGCTGCTTGCGCAGCGACGTGCAGACGACCCAAGGCCAGACCCTGGTGCAGCCGCTGGTGCAGACGCTGGTACAGACCATCAGCGACGAAGTGGCCCAGGGCCTGGATGTCGTGGTCAGCCTCGGAGCAGACGCGCAGACGGACCCGGCCGAAGGCCCGATGCTGGCCCGGCAGCTGGCACGCTTGCTGCACGCACCCATGGCCGGCGCAGCAGGCCTCGTCATCACCGGTGGAGAGACGGCCCGGGCAGTACTGGAAGAACTGCAACTGCGCAGCCTGCGCGTGCATTCCGAGAGCGAACCCGGCGTGGTGCTGTGCATCACCGAGAACCAGGATATCGAACAAGACACCCGGCGCCAGTGGATTGCCACCAAGGCGGGAGCCTTTGGCCATCCCGCATCGCTGCAGCGCGCAAGCCGCGCCATCCATTCATTGCTGGCCGCCCAAACCCCGGGCGGCCGCACCGACACAGCCCCTACAGAAAGCAAGCAAAGATGAGCCATTCTCTGCCCGTCATCGGAATCACCATGGGAGACGCTGCTGGCGTGGGCCCTGAAATCATTGTCAAGAGCTTTGCGAACGACAGCCTGTACAGCCTGGCCAAAGCCGTGGTCATTGGCGATGCCAAGCGGCTGCAGAAGGCCAATGCGCTGCTGGACACCCAGGTGCGTGTGCGGGCCATAGAGGACATTGCCGATGCCGCCTTTGAGCGGGGCGTCATCGACTGCATTGATTTGCAGCTGATCCCCGATGACCTGGCCTTTGGCAAGCTCTCGCCCGTGGCCGGTGATGCCGCGTTCCGCTTTATCGAGCGCGCGGTGGAGCTGGCCAAGGCCCGAAAGATCGATGCGATCTGCACCGCGCCGCTGAACAAGGAGGCACTGCATGCCGGTGGCCACAAGTTTCCCGGCCACACGGAGATGCTGGCGCACCTGACGGGCGTGGAAGAGGTCTCGATGATGCTGGTTGCGCCCAATCTGCGGGTGATCCATGTGACCACACATATCGGCTTGCTCGATGCCATCCGCAAGATCGAGCCGGGCCTGGTCGAGCGCACCATCCAGCGCGGCTACGACACCTTGCGCAAGGCGAGCATCGCCAACCCACGGATTGCAGTGTGCGGCATCAACCCGCATGCTGGTGAGAACGGCTTGTTTGGCTATGGCGAGGAAGAAGAAAAGATCATCCCCGCCGTGCAGAAGCTGCGCGAGAGGGGCATGGACATAGAAGGCCCTCTGCCGGCCGACACGCTGTTCTTCCGCGCCGGGCGTGGTGATTTCGACCTGGTGGTGGCTATGTACCACGACCAGGGCCATGGCCCCGTCAAGGTGCTGGGCCTGGAGGCGGGCGTGAACATCACCGTGGGGCTGGATGTGATCCGCACCTCGGTGGACCACGGCACGGCATTTGACATTGCCGGCAAGGGCATTGCCGATGAGCGCAGCCTGCTGGAAGCCTTGCGCCAGGGCGCAGAACTCGCAACACGCAGCTAAAAAATCCAGGAGACAAAGACATGCATATCCATAGCACCGTCCTGAGCGGCCACAAGGTCCTTGACGACATCGCCTACCTGGTGAACGGCAAACACAAACTGCTGTTTGTCAGCGACCAGAACATCATCGGTATTGCCGGTGTGCAGGCGCTGCTGGCCCAGCTGCGGCGCGCAGCCACCGAGGTGCTGGTGGTCGACGATGTGCCGCCCGAGCCATCCGATGCCGATGTGGAGCGCATTCTGCAGGAGCGCGATCTGCGCGGCGTGGATTTTGTCGTGGGCGTAGGCGGCGGCAGTGTGCTGGATGTGGCCAAGCTGCTGTCGGCGCTGGCGCATGCCGAATCGCCCAGCCTGGCCGAGCTGCTCGCGGGCACCAAGGTCACGCAGCGGGTCAAGGCGCTGATGGTGCCAACGACGGCGGGGACGGGCTCGGAAGCCACGCCCAATGCGATCCTGGCGATCCCTGCGCGCGAGACCAAGCAGGGCATCATCTCGCCGGTGCTGCTGCCGGACTATGTGGCGCTGGCGCCGGAGTTGACGGTGACCATGCCGCACAAGATTGCGGCCTCGACCGGTGTCGATGCGCTCTGCCACCTGATCGAGTGCTTTACCGCCAGCATTGCCAACCCGGTCGCCGACAACTACGCGATGATCGGCTTGAAAAAGCTGTTCGAAAACATCGAGCTGTCTGTCGCCGAGCCCGACAACCTCGAAGCCAAGCTCAATATGCTCTGGGCCTCGTACTACGGCGGCGCCTGCATTGCCCATGCCGGCACCCACCTGGTCCATGCCATGTCCTACCCGCTGGGCGGCAAGTACCACATCCCCCATGGCGTTGCCAATGCCATCTTGCTCGCGCCTTGCTTTGAGTGGCTGCGCCCGCTGTGCGTTGCCAAGCTGGCACGCGCTTACGAGCTGGTGCCCGGTGCCAATCTGGCACTGGACGACGAGGGCAAATCGCATGCGCTGGTGGCCTACTTTGCCGATCTGGTCAAGCGCCTGCGCCTGCCGGCCAGCCTGCAAGAGCTGGGCATTGGCCGCGACCACCTGCCCGATCTGGTGAAGGCCGCGCTCGATGTGCAGCGCCTCATCAAGAATGTGCCCGGGGCCGTCACGGGCGCCGATATCGAAAAGGTCTACCTGAAGCTGTTCAACTGAGACAACACCATGGCAAACACGCAAAAACTCCAAGGCATTCTGACGGCCATCATCACCCCCATGGACGCGGAGGACCGTTTTGCCGAGGCACCGTTCCGCGAGCAGATCGACCGCCAGATCCGGGCCGGCAACGGCATTTTCTGCGGCGGCACGAATGGCGAATTCTTTGCGCTGACCGAGGGCGAAAAGCGCCGCGTGGCCGAGGTGGCGATGGAGCAAGTCGCTGGGCGTGCCAGCGTGGTCGGCCATGTGGGCGAGGTCTCCACGGCCGAATGCATCCGCGCCGGCCGTGAGATTGCCCGCCTGGGCGTGGATGCGGTTGCCGCCATCACGCCCTGGTTTGTGCCGCTGTCGCAGGATGAGCTGCATGGGCATTTCAGCGCGATTGCCGATGCGCTGGAGGTGCCCGTCTATCTGTACAACATCCCCGCGCGCACCGGCAACACCATTGCGCCAGAGACCGCCAAGCGCCTGGCCGCGCACCCCAATATCGCCGGCATCAAGGACAGCGCCGGCAGCCATGAAAGCCTGAGCGGCTTTCTGAAGGTCGCTAAGGAAGTGCCTGATTTTGTCGTGTTCAACGGGCCCGACAGCCTGATCCACCAGGGCTTTGTCGAAGGCTGCGCCGGCGCCGTATCGGGCCTGGCCAATGCCGCGCCGCGCGAGATCAATGCGATCTGGACGCGCTTTGCCGCGGGTGACATTGCCGGCTCGCGCCAACAGCAGGAGACCGTCACCAGCCTGCGCGAGACGCTCTACAAGGTCTGCTTTGCGCCGGCCGCCGTCAAGCGCGCGGTGCAACTGCTGGGCTACCACGTGGGCAACAGCAAGTACCCCGTGCGCATCAGCGCCGAGCAGGAGGCGCAGATGCGCGAAATCCTCAAGGCCCATGGCATCTCGGGTTAAGCTCTGAGCCGTTATCGCTATTGCGCTGTAGCCAGCCCACCCATCCCATGAAGGTCGCCAACCGTAGAGAGTCCATTTTGCATGCCGTGAATTCGGGCATGACCGATGTGGCCGCGCTGTGCGCGAGGTTTGCCATCTCCGAGGCCACCGTGCGCCGTGACCTGCAGGCGCTGCAGCAGGACGGGCGGCTGCTGCGCGTCTACGGTGGCGCCGTGGCGGCGCCGATTCGGCATGAGCCCGAAGAATCGCTGGAGCTGCGCAAGGTGCATGACGGCGAGGCCAAAGCCGCGATTGCGCGCAAGGCCATCAGCCTGATCGAGCCGGGCGACACCCTCTTTATCGATGGTGGCACCACCACCGATGCGCTCGCGCGCCTGCTGCCCAAGGACGATTCGCTGCGCATCATCACCAACAACCTGCTGGCGCTGAACACCCTGAGCGCCCGTGATATTCCCGTCACCCTGATCGGCGGCGACCTGCGCCGGGGCAGCATGAGTGTGTACGGGTCACTCGCCGACATGGCGCTCGAGCGCCTGACTTTTGACAAGGTGTTTTGCAGCGCCGATGGCATCGATGCCGAGTTTGGCGTCTGCGAAGGCTCGATCGAGCAGGCCTGGTTCAAGGAAAAGCTGTTCCGCCGCACGCGCGAGGTCTATATGCTGGCCACCGCAGAAAAGCTGGGTCGCAAGTCGCAGATGAACTGGTCGCCCATCCACCGCCAGTGGACCCTGATCACCGATGCCGCACCCGAAAGCCATGCCGTGCAGGCCTTTGGCAACCACCCCTTTGTGACGGTGCTGCCGGTCGCCTGAGGGCATGGACCCCCGTCAAGGCCTGAGCAGCACCTTGCCTTTGCGGCCCGGCTGCAGGCTGGCTGCGGCCGCTTGGGCGGCGTCGCCCAGGTCATAGATGGCCTCGGTCGGCAGCTTCAGCGCACCACCCACAATGCGTTGGATCAGCTCAGTGATCAGGCGGCGTTTGTCCTGGGCGGACAGGGCCTCGCTCACCTTGCTGCCCCAAAAGCCTTTGACGGTGGCCTGTTTGAAGATCATCGCGCCCGAGTCAATCTGCATCGGTTCGCCGGCCATGGTGCCAAACGACACCAGGGTGCCGCCTTCGCCCAGCAAGGCCAATAGCGCTGCGCTGGATGCGCCGCCAATGGAATCGACGGCGGCGTAAGCACCTTGGGGGCCAAGCAGTGCGCTGGCGCTTTGCTTCCAGTCCGCTTGCGCGGTGGACAGGACATTGGCAATGCCCAGGTCGCTGAGCTCCTCGACACCCGCATCGCGGCGCACCAGGTTGAGCACCTGCACACCCCGCGCACTGGCCAGCATGGCCAGGGTCTTGCCGACGGCGCCATTGGCCGTGTTCTGCGCAATCCATTGCCCGGCTTGCACGTTCAAAAACTCCAGCAGCATCAAGGCGCTGAGCGGCATCGCGATGAGCTGGGCGGCCACTTCATCGGGGATGGCCTCGGGCACAGGCACCAGCAGGCGCGCGGGCGCCAGAAAGTGCTCGGCCCAGGTGCCGTGGACGCCGGCCACCGCGACGCGCTGCCCCAGCGTGACGCCTTCGACGCCAGCGCCGAGCGCATCGACCAGGCCCACGGCCTCGCTGCCGCCAATGGCGGGCAGCTCGGGCTTGTAGCCGTAGCGGCCCCGGATGGTCCAGAGGTCATGGTTGTGGATGGGGGTGAGCAAGGTCTTGATACGAACCTCGCCAGCCGCCGGCTGGGGCATGGGCTGCTCGCCCAGGCTCAGGACCTCGGCGGGCTCGCCGAAGCTGGTGTGAATGGCACTGCGCATGGTGACTGTCCTTATTTTGGGAGCATGGACAGCAGGGCCTGGGCCACCGCTTCGCTGCTGGCGGGGTTCTGGCCGGTGACCAGGCACCCGTCGACCTCGACATGCACCTGCCAATCCGGGCCCTTCTGGTAGTCAGCGCCCAAGCGGCTGAATTCATCTTCAATCAAAAAGGGCACCACGGCGGTGAGGCCAACTGCGTTTTCTTCGCTGTTCGTAAACCCCGTCACGCGGCGGCCTGCCACCAGTGGCTGGCCATCGGCGGCCTTGACATGGATGAGGGCGCCCGGCGCATGGCAGACCAGGCCCAGCGGCTTGCCTGCGCGCTCAAAGGCCTCCAGCAGTGCAATCGATTTGGCGTCATTGGCGAGATCCCACAGCGGGCCATGGCCACCGGGATAGAAGACGGCATCAAAGTCATCGGCCTGGATCTGGGCCAGTGGCGTGGTCGCTGCCAACGCGGCCTGTGCCTGCGGGTCCTTGCGGAAGCGCTCGGTTGCGGCGGTCTGGGCATCGGGCTCATCGCTCTTGGGGTCCAGCGGCGGCTGGCCGCCCAGCGGGGATGCGAGTGTGATGTCGGCGCCTGCGTCCTGGAAGGCATAGTAGGGCGCGGCAAATTCTTCCAGCCAGAAACCGGTCTTGCGGCCTGTGTCGCCAAGACGGTCGTGCGAGGTCAGTACCAATAGAACTTTCATGGGGACTCCTTGAGGGATGGGTGGAGGGGTTGGGGTGAGGAGGGTGCCGATGCGCTGCAGGTCAGCAGGTGCACCGTGGCCGCCCGCGCTTGCAGCAGAGACGATCGGTCCTGGCTCAGCTTGGCCAGCAGCGCCGCGCCCAGCCACATCTGGTAGAGCACGCGCGCGACCACGAGCGACGGCGGGCCTGCGGGCAGCGAGCCATCGCCACGCGCCTCGTCAATGACGGCAGCGATCCTGGCCAGCAGCCGCTGCACGCCGCCATCGAGCACCTGGCGCATTTCTTCGGACAGGTCAGCAACCTCGGCCGCGAGCTTGACCACCAGGCATTCTTCGGCCCAGCCGCAGTGCGCATCACCGGGCGCCGCAATCCAGGCGTCCCAGTAGCGCATCAGGCGTTCATTGCCGGTGCCGTCCGCTGCCAGCAGGCTATCCACCTTGCGGCCATAGCCATCGACATACTGCTGCAGCAACGCGCAGCCAAAGGCCTCTTTCGACGGGAAGTAGTGGTAGAACGAGCCCTTGGGCACGTTGCAGGACTTGAGAATTTCCTGCAGACCCACAGCCGCAAAACCTTTGCGCAACACGAGCTGGTGCCCGGTGTCGAGGATGTGCTGGCGGGTGGCTTGCGCTTTCGGGGTCAAGGTCATGGGCTCGATTGTAGTAAAAAATAGACCGGTCGTCTACAAGGCGGGGTGTTGGTTCCTGTGTTCCTGAACCTAGGGCGCTCACCGTTGGTGATCCGCCCGAATTGCGGCGCCCCAACCGTACGCTGGTCTGAGCCGAATCCTGCAGAAACCGCTACAAATCTGCCTGATGTTTCAAATGGATAGTAATGTAAACAATTGTTAACAAATCTTCCTTTGGATTTTTTAATTAATATTTTTATAGTTGTCACCGCTAAGATGGATGGACGCGACTTCCTGCTATTTTTTACCACTGAATTTTCCATGCCGGGAATGACATTCTTCTGAATCAAGAGGCTATTTTTTGATAATGATTGAAGAGTGGATATATTCCTATCACCCTATTCCTGGCGGATGGTGATGTCTGCTTGCTGGTGGCCTGTGTGATTTTTGATGTATGGGCAAGATGTCGTGAATGCTCTTGGTGGGGCTATTTATTATCAATACACGGCTTTGCCCACGATGATGTACAAAAATAATGCGACAAAATTTACAGGTGCTGCTGCACTCTTGCTGGTTGCCGTGGCTGGCATGGGTAAAGCAGAGGCTGCCGCTTGCCGGGTATTGTTCAATGGTCTGGATACCTACCCTGCAGCGCAGTCGTTGATTCTCAATGGCGTGAATGTGGTGCCCACCAATTCGCCGTCCGCTATTTCAAATTTCTTGTCTGGCCCCAGCGCCAATTTGCCGCAGTATGATGCCATCTGGCTGCATTGGTATAACGCAACCTATTCTTCGGCGGGTATTCCTTCTGTTGCGGACGCCGCTGCATTGGTCGCCTACCTGGGCGGGGGTGGCCGGGTGCACTTTACCCAAGATTATGGCAATAATTTTTATAATGAATGGGCTGTAGATGTCATGAATGCCAGAGTGGCCTCTGGCTCTGGCGGTGGAAGTATAGCAACCGGGCCTAATTCGGTTTATGGTGGTGCCTGGACAGTGAACAGCGCGGCTATTGGGAATATCGATGCCTTTCCGTTTTCGCTAGGTGCTTCGGTCATGTTTGATAACGGCGGTGTGTTGCTGGGCCCGATTCCTGCGCAGAATCGGCTGGCTTACCAAATGTCGTTGAGCGATCCTGCGGCACCGATCAGTGTGGCTGCCTTTGGCGAAGCAGATATGAACGGCAATGCCGGACGCATCACTTATTTTGGTGATGGCGGCAATCTAGGGGGAGCGAACCAAACCGATGCGAACATGCAGGTCATCAAGAACCTGCAGGCGTTTTTGCTGGCTCCATCAGCCTGCCGAGCCCCGCTGGCTGCGCAGGAGGACTCCGGCACGATGGATGCGGCCGGAGGGATTGCCATCAGCAATGTGCTGGTCAACGATGATATGAATCCAGGTGGTTTGCATGGGCAGGTGGTGCCGACGCTTGGATCCGTGGTGACAATGGCGGAACTGCCGGGGACCAATACGTCCCCTGCGGGCTTTCCCATGGTCCTGGATACCAATACCGGCAGCGTGAGCCTGAGCCCCGCAACTCCGCCGGGAACCTATTCCTTGGACTACCAGTACTGCCAGATCAGCAAGCCTGATAACTGCGCGAAAGCAACAGCGACCGTGACGGTCAGCGGGCCGACGGAGTTGAGTGCAGTGAATGATCTGGCCTACACCACACAGGGGCAGCCTGTCAGTATCGACGTTCGCGCCAATGACACCACGGTGCCGGCGGCGCAGAGCATCGGTGTGCCATCCATCAGCCAGCAGCCATCCCATGGCAGCGTGAGCATCGATGGCTCGGGCAACATGGTCTACACGCCCGATGCCGGTTTTTCTGGCACCGATAGCTTCGACTACCAGGTCTGTCTGGAGGCGGCACCTTCTGAGTGCAAGCCCGCAGTCGTGACCGTGAGGGTATTGGGCGTGACTGCCACGGCGGATTCAGCCAGCACCGCGATCAATACCCCCGTGACGATCCGCATTTTGGACAATGATGCCTCCAGCGACACAACCAGCGCGCCACTGGGGGGGATGGCGACAGGCGTGTCTGCGCCAGCGCATGGTGCGGTGGCCTACAACGCCGATGGCTCCGCCAGCTACACGCCCGCATCGGGATTCTCGGGAACGGATACCTTCACATACCAGATCTGCAGCCTGCAAGGCCCGTATCCGCAGCCGGTGTGCCAGACGGCGATGGTCACGGTGGTGGTGAGTCCCGTGCAAACACCGTCGGGTGCTGGTCCTGTACAGGCGGTGCCGGTCGATAGCCCTTGGGTGCTGTGGCTGGTATCGATGGGCTTGGTCGGTCTGGCAGCGCGTCGCTATCGCTTGCGTTGATCGCTGCAGCGGTGACGGGTAGGGGGCTTTTGATGGCGCAGCCGACTGCCGCTGCGGTGCCTGGCAGTGCAAGCGGGCACTGGCGACGTCTCTGCCAGTAGGCTGTCCCGGCCTGCCTTGGCCTGGCCTGGCTTGGCTTGGCCGGGGTTAGGCCGGATCACTCTGGTGGCTGCTTTGCCTTACCCATGTCAGGGATCCTCTGCCAAACTCCCTGCCGTGGTCTGAGCGCGCTGTCAGGCGATCGGCTGCGTTGTTTTCCTTGGCCATAGCGACAGCTCGGCTGTAAATACCGCCTTGTGTCACCTCCAGATCCGCATCCCTTCGATTGGGCAAGGGCCATGCAGGCGACCGCCCTGGCTGGGCGGCAACCTTGCTCCTTGGCTTGTGCCAATCCGCATTTCGGCAGGCTGATGCAGGCAATGAAAAGCCTTTGCACTGTCGCAGGCAGCAGATGATGGCTTGACAGCTTGCGTCTGTATAATTAATATCCATCCGGTCGGAAATAAATATTGCTGCCATGGGACGCTCAAGAGTCATCGACCAAGATCAACTGCTGGATGCCGCCGAAGCGGTCATCGCGCGAGACGGTGCGGCCAAGCTTACGCTCGATGGGGTTGCGGCCCAGGCGGGTGTCAGCAAGGCCAGCGTCACCTACGACCACAAGACCAAACAGGGTCTGATCAAGGCCCTGGTCCACAGGGCCCTGGAGCGTGATAACGCATTCAACCAGGCCGCCGCCCGGCAGTTCAATGGTGGCGACGCTCAGACGGTGCGGGGGCGCATTGCGGCAGCGGCCCATCCGCTTCCGCCACCTCAGCGCGCCGTGGCCTTGAATCTGTGCGCGGCCCTGGCGCAGGATGGGGAGCTGCGCGCGCTGATGCAGGCCAACCAGGCCATGGTCATCGCGGCCCTGCAGGCCGACGCCGCCCAGCCGCGCGCGGCCCTGGTGGCCTATTTGGCGCTCGAGGGCTTGAAGCTTCTGGAAAGCCTGGACTTCCACTCCTTCGCTGCCGCTGACAGACAGCGCCTGCTTGCGGACATCGAAGCGCTGTTGGGCGCTGCTTCTGCAGCCGCACCGGTAGCTGCGGCGGACTAACTCCCATAGGTCTCCTGGCGTCGCTAGCGCGGGTCGCGCCGGCGCTCCCTTCTCGACGAGCCCGACGGGCTGCATGCGCAGCCTGTGGCCGCCCCCTTTTCATTGCTCATTGCCAGCCCATGTTTGATTCTTCACTTCCTTTGACAGCTTCGCACGCCATGTCTGAACCGCGCCTGCGCAGGCTTTTTATCACCGGTGGCAGCGGCTATGTGGGCCGCAATGTCGTGCGGCATTTTGTAGCGCAAGGCGTTGAGGTACACGCGTTGGCGCGCAGTGCCCAGGCGGGTCAATGCTTGCATGCGCTGGGTGCCAAGCCTGTCGAGGCAGACCTGTTTTCTGCGCAACTGCCACTGGCCATGCAAGGCTGCGATGCGCTGGTGCATGCAGCGGCGGACACCCAGCATGGCCTGGCGAGCCGGGGCCAGCATCTCGTCAATGTCGAAGGGACTCGCCGGGTGCTGGCTGCAGCAGCCCAGGCACAGGTCGCGCGTGTGGTGCACATCAGCACGGAGTCGGTGTTGCTCGATGGCCGGGCGCTGGTCCATGCCGACGAAAGCCATCCCTATCCTCTGCGGCCAGCCGGAGGCTATTCGGCCAGCAAGATAGAGGCGGAACAGATCGCCTTGGCCGCAGCGCAGCAGGGCTTGCATGTTTGTGTGCTGCGCCCGCGCTTTGTCTGGGGGCGGGATGACACGACAGCCCTGCCGCAGTTGCTGCAAGCGGTCGACGCCGGCAAGTTTGCCTGGGTTGGTACGGGGCGGTACCGTACCTCGACCACCCACATTGGGAACCTGGTGCATGGCATAGAGCGGGCCTTGCTGGCGGGCGAGGCCGGGCAGTGCTATTTCATTGCTGATGCGGATGTGGTCGAATTTCGGACATTCATCAGCGACCTCCTGGCCACCCAAGGGCGGTGCGCGTCCGGCAAGTCGGTGCCTCGGTGGTTGGTGTATAGGTTGGCCTCGGTCTGCGAAGGTATTGCGCCGTGGTTGGGCGGGCGTTGGCAGCCACCGGTGACGCGGCAGGCGCTGGCCACCTCGGCCGTCGAGGTCAGTCTGAATATCGACAAGGCCCCCAACAGCCTGGGTTATGCCCCAGTGGTAAGCCGGGCTGATGGTTTGGAGGAGCTGCGGCAGCTGCGCAAAGCCCAAGCGCAGCGCAAGGATGGAAACGCCAGCGAGGCCGCTTAGCTGGAGCCCGAACCGCTACCGCTTGGCGCTCTGCAGTGCCAGCAATTGCCGACACCTGCCGAAAGCCTGGCCTGCATCGGGAGCGGGTGCCCGCCAATTGTGCTTGGGCCCGGCGCCGCCTTCTTGGGCAACAAGCGGGCCGGCATGGCCAGCGTCGCTGGGAGCAGAGGCTGGACATCGGGAAAGTCTCTATGGCAGGTGCTCCATGTTTGGCTGGGGAGGGCGGGTCTGTTGTCAGCCATTGCCGCAAGTGACTGTTCTTGGGTGCTGCATATGAAACAAGCCGGTACTCCTATGCTATGTTTGTGACAGCCGCAGGATGACAACACGCGACCGGTCGGAGGGTTGTGTGTTGCAGACCTGATTTTTCATTGCGATGCGCCCGAAGAGGAGGCCGTATGAGATCCCGTGCAAAGTCTTTGTCGGAATTGCAAATCACCGTGGTCACCCCCGACCAGATCAAGCTGTTCAAGATGGCTTATCTGGCAGGCATTACCGATGCGGCAGCCATTTTTGATGCCGACAGTGAACTGGTCGCCAGTGACGAGGTGGCCGAGCGTATTACGCAGGCCTTGGACGAGGCGGTAGCCTCTTTTGAAGACGATTGCCTCTCGGTCGGGCCCTGCCATCTGGCACCCGAATCCGATACCTAGCGCCCCCTTGCTGCGCCCAGCCAGCCCCGCCTGCGGGGCTTTTTTTACGCCCGTAGCGAGGGCAGGTCTGGGTTCAGGGTCATAAAAAATTCATCTGATACAGCTGTTGAAAGTTGTTCGTTAACTTTAAAATGAAACGGTCGTCACAAAAACGGATGAGCAATGGATGCTGTTAAATGGTTGCTGCTGACCTATAAAGTCCCGGCCGAGCCCACGGCCAAACGCATGGCGCTGTGGCGGCGCCTCAAGGCTCTCGGGGCCATATACCTGCAAAACGGTGTGTGTTTGTTGCCCAAGACCGATGACCATGTGCGCCGGCTCAAGGTGCTGGAGAACGACATTGCCGCGATGGATGGGGACTGCGTGCTGCTGGAGACCATTGCGCTCGACCGGCTGCAGGAGGACAAGGTCATCACCCGCTTCAAGGCCGACCGCGACGACCAGTACCGCGAACTGCTGGGCCGCTGCCAGGATTTCGAGGCCGAGATCGCCAAGGAGATCGCGATCGAGAAGTTCACTTATGCCGAGCTGGATGAAGAAGAGACCGACCTGAAAAAACTGCAGGCCTGGTACGAGAAGATCCGCAAGCTGGACTTCTACGACGCGCCACTGGCAGTGACGGCGGCCGAGCGCCTGCAGCACTGCGAATCCTTGCTGGAGGCCTACGCCCAACGGGTGTACGACGCGCATGAAGAAAACCGTTGAACCCCAACAACCCGCAGGCGACAGCGCGTTGCAGCGCGGCGCACGCGCAGTGCCGCGCAGCGTCTGGGCGCTGGGCTTTGTCTCGATGCTGATGGATATCTCGTCCGAGATGGTGCATGCGCTCTTGCCGATCTACATGGTGGCAGTACTGGGCACCTCGGTGCTGGCGGTGGGCCTGATCGAGGGCATTGCCGAGGCCACGGCTTCCATCGTCAAGGTGTTCTCCGGCGCGATCAGCGACCGTTTTGGCAAGCGCAAGCTGCTGGCCGTGCTGGGCTATGGCCTGGGCGCGCTGACCAAGCCGGTGTTTCCGCTGGCGGGCGGCCTGGAATGGCTGGTGGGCGCGCGCTTTGTCGACCGGGTGGGCAAAGGCATTCGCGGCGCGCCCCGTGATGCGCTGGTGGCCGATGTGACCCCGCCGCATTTGCGCGGCACCGCCTACGGCCTGCGCCAGACCCTGGACACCATCGGTGCCTTTACCGGCCCCTTGCTGGCCATCGGCCTGATGTGGTGGACGGCGGATAACTACCAGCTGGTGTTCTGGCTCGCAGTGCTGCCCGCGTTTGCGGCAGTGGCGGTGCTGGTGTTTTTTGTGAAAGAGCCCGCATCTCCTGTCGCCAAACAGCCGCGCCAGCTGCCCTTGCGCAAGAGCGAACTGCAGCGTTTGCCCCGGGCTTACTGGATGGTCGTGGGCCTGGGCCTGGTGTTCACCTTGGCGCGGTTCAGCGAGGCGTTTTTAATTCTGCGCGCGCAGTCGGCTGGCCTGCCTCCGATGTGGGCGCCTGCGGTGCTGGTCGTCATGGGCCTGGCCTACGCGCTGTCGGCCTATCCGGCCGGGGTGCTGTCGGACCGCCGCCCCCGGCAGGATGTGCTGCTCGCCGGCCTGGGCTTGCTGGTGGCCGCCGATCTGGTGCTGGCCTTTGTGCCAGGTGTGCTGGGCCTGGGGCTGGGCGTGGCGCTGTGGGGCCTGCACATGGGTTTTAGCCAGGGCCTGTTCAACGCGATGATTGCCGACAGCGCGTCGGCCGAGCTGCGTGGCACGGCGTTTGGCATTTTCCATTTGCTCACCGGTGTGGCCTTGCTGCTGGCCAGCGTGATTGCCGGGCTGCTCTGGGACGCCATTGGCTACCAGGGCACCTTTGTCTGCGGCGCGGGCTTTGCGCTGCTGGCGGCGCTGGGGGTGCTGCTGCAGCGCCGGCGGGGTTGAGCCGCCCGGCTGGCCCCGCGTTGGTTTCAAACGGCCCTTCGGGGCCGTTTTTGACGGGGCCGTTTGCAGCGTAGGCATTGCGCTGGCTCCTCCATTGCGGCTCTCATGGCGCTGGGCCGCAGCATTATCGGTGTTCAAATATTTATCAAGACTCATTCTCATTTAAAATACCGCGCGGCGCTGGCAGGCCTGCGGTATGACAGGCATGCTCTGGCGCCCCGGGCCATGCCGCAGTGGCGGGCCCTGCTCACAGGATGGTCAAGATGCAAACAGTCCCCAACCCCCCACCAGCACCCAGCCTGCTGGGCTACCGCACGCGTGTCGCGTCGCGGGCCATCGCCGCCATCGGCGGCGGTTATGCCTTGGCAGCGGCTTCTGCCGCAGCGGGGGCCGCGGGCTTTCAAGAGTTGGGCATGGCCCGGGTGGATGCAACGATGGCGGCCACGATGCTGGCCTTTGTGGTCTACGCGATCGCGGCGATGTGGGCCTTTGGCTGCGCAACGGCACTGCGCGCCTGGCTGGGCATTGCGCTGCCGGCGGGGGCCCTGGCGCTGATCGCCTGGGTGCTGGCTCCGGGAGCTGCGGCATGAGGGTCGATGGCAAACCCGAGGGTCTGCGCCAGTCGATGGCCTGGCTGCATACCTGGAGCGGGCTGCTGCTGGGCTGGCTGCTGTATGCGGTGTTCTTTACCGGCACCTTGAGCTTTTTCCGCAGCGAGATCACCGACTGGATGCGGCCCGAACTTCACCAGTCGGTACCCGATGCGGGCACCGCCCAGCGCGGGCTGGATGCCATGCAGGCCATTGCGCCCAAGGCCAGCACCTGGACCTTGTCTCTGCCCAATGAGCGCCAGACGGCCATCGAGGTCTCCTGGCGCGAGCCCGGTGCTGCGGCTGGCCGGGCTGGGACCCAGCGCACGACCCTGGATGCCGGCACCGGCGAGCAGCTGCAGCCGCGCGAGACGCGGGGCGGCAGCTTCTTGTACCGTTTCCATTTCGAGCTCTATGCGATGCCGCGCATCTGGGGCCGCTGGATTGTGGGCTTTGCGACGATGCTGATGCTGGTGGCGATCATCAGCGGCGTCATCACGCACAAGAAGATCTTCAGTGACTTCTTCACCTTCCGCCCGCGCAAGGGCCAGCGTTCCTGGCTCGATGCGCACAATGCAACGGCCGTGCTGGCGCTGCCTTTTCACCTGGTGATCACCTTCAGCGGCCTGGTGCTGCTGATGAACATGCTGATGCCCTGGGGCGTACAGACCGCCTACAGCGGCGACAGCAATGCCTATTTCTCCGAGCTGCGGGGCAACCGCCAGGCGCAGCCCGGCGCAGCCAATGGCAACAACGGTAATGGCCCGCGAGAAGGTGGCCGCGCCAGCCGCGAGGCCAGTGCCGATGCCAACACGCCCGTCGCGATGGCACCTGTGGGCCCGATGGTGGAGGCAGCCTTGCGGCAGTGGCCAGCGCATGGCGTGGGCAGCATCACCGTCAACGCACCGGGCACCGCCCGCGCGACTGTGGAACTGCGCGAGGGTGGGGGCTCCAGCCTGGTCAACCGGGGTGCGGCATCGAGCTTGCTGTTTGACGGCGTGAGTGGCGAGCCGCGCCAGGCGCCCGAGGCCGCAGCCATCTCCTGGCCACGTGCGACCAGCAATGTGGTATCGAGCCTGCACCTGGGCCGCTTTGCCGAGCCGCTGGTGCGCTGGCTGCTGTTCTTGAGTGGCGTCGTCGGCACCACCATGGCGGCGACCGGCATGGTGCTCTGGGTCGTCAAGCGCCTGCCCGAGCGGCGCAAGCTCGGCCGCACGCCCCATGGCCACCGCCTGGTGGAAGTGCTCAATGTGGGCGCGATCGCTGGCCTGTCGGTCGCCACGGCCTCGTTCTTCTGGTTCAACCGCTTATTGCCTGCCGATCTGGTTGGCCGCAGCGATTGGGAGATTCGCGGCTTCTTTACGGTGTGGGCGCTGTGCCTGCTGCACCCCATGCTGCGCCCGCACCGCCAGGCCTGGCGCGAGCAGATGCTGCTGGCCACCGTGCTGCTGGCCTTGTTGCCGCTGCTCAATGGCCTGAGCGGCGGTGCATGGCTGCCCCAAAGCATCGCTGATGCGCAGTGGAGCATTGCCGGTTTTGATTTGATGATGCTGGCGTTGGCGGCCTTGCATGGCTGGGTCGTGTGGTGGCTGGCACGCAGCAGGCAAACTGCGACGCCCGCTGCGCGCAAACCCGCAGCCGCTGCCAAGCCTGCAGCCGCTGATGCCGGTTTGCTGGCGCCGCATGCAGCTGTAGCCAGCGCGATGGAGCAGCAACGATGATCGCTATCGCAAGTCTGCTGTGGGCCTTTGCCGGTTTTGCGGCGCTGGCGGCCGCCATGGACCGCCATGAGGAACAACTGGCTACCGCCGCGCTCGCCACCACAAAGCGCCATGGCTGGCAAGCGGGCGGCAGCGCCTTGCTTTTGCTATCGCTGCTGGCCTGCTTGCAGCGCTGGAACGCCTCGGTCGGCATCGCTGCTTGGCTGGGCCTGTTGACGTTGGCGGCGATGGCCTGGGGCCTGGTGCTGACCTATGCGCCCGAGCGCGCGCGTCGCTTGGCCCTGGCTGCCGCTGCCTCGGGGCTGCTGGCAGCGGCCCTCGCCTACTGAACGCAGAACGCCGCGCCAGGCAATGACCTGACGCGGCGTTATTGTCTCAAAGGCAGTCTGTTTTAGCCCTGGTTGGTCTGCTTGTAAGCGCGGTTGGCGCGTTCCCAAGCGGCCTTTACGGCGGGCTCAGCCTCTGGCCAGCCCAGGCGGCTTTGCGCACGCTCTGCCTGCCAGCGGCGTTCCCAGTCGCTGCGCGCATCGTCCCAATCGACCAGGCCATCGCGCACCGACTGGTAACCGGCGCGGTAGGCGGGCGCGTAGTCGTCATAGGTATAGCCGTCGGCAAAGTAGGGCTCGCGCTGGTAGGCGTCCGACCAGTAGGCATCTTCAGCGGTGGGGTTGACGGCTTCGGCAGCGCCCTTGCCGGCAAGGCCGCCAATCACGGCGCCAACGACACCGCCCACGGCGGTGCCGACGGGCCCTGCGACCGAGCCTGCGGCCGCGCCGGTCAGCGCGCCACCAGCGGCGCCAATGCCCGTGCCAATGGGGTGGGCGCCGGGCTCATCGGTGATCGGATCGGGGTTGAGTTTGGGGTCATGGGGATGGGTCATGCTGTGCTCCTGGGTTCGGTGGAGGACTTGGGTCCTGGTGCCTCCATGGTGCGGCGCTGACCGCGCCCGGGCCGTAGGACAAGCGCAGCAGCGCTGGTACGACGGGCCTGTGCAGGTCTGTCACCCCCGCCTTGCAGCCAGGTAGTGGGGGACCACAAGGGAGCAGGGCGTTTGCCTGACAGACGGCGTCTGCATCTGGCCGCACACTGGTTGCAGCGCAGCCGTTTGCCAATGGATGCGGGCTGGGTCTGCCACCAGCCAGGAATCTTCCTCAACGATGGCCCAGAAGCCCACGCCATGATTCGACTGCAGTTCTCTTTGGAGCTTGCCTATACGGTGCTGACCCCCAGCGCCGACTTTTTCTTCAACTTCCACCCCGCCTTCACCCCGCAGCAGTCGGTGGTGCAGGAGCACCTGAGCGTCAACCAGGCCGGTGCCACCTGGCAGTTGCAGCAAGATGCCGATGGCCAGCGCAGCCTGCGGCTGCAAGCGCAAACCGGCCCGCTCCAGCTCAACTACCAGGCCACCGTCGAGATGCGCCACTACTGCGACGACCCCGAGAGCATTGCCGAGGTGCCGCTCTACCAGTTGCCGCTGGAAGCGCTGCGCTATATCTACCCCAGCCGCTACTGCCAGTCCGACCGGCTTGCCGCCTATGCCTACGATTTGTTTGGGCAACAGGCCCCCGGTTATGCGCGTGCCCAGGCCGTGTGCGACTGGGTGCAGCAGCATGTGAAGTTCCGCTCCAACAGCAGCAGCGGCACCACCTCGGCTGTCGATACCTTGGTCGAGTGCGTCGGCGTTTGCCGCGATTTTGCGCACCTGATGATCGCCATGTGCCGCGCCATCAACCTGCCGGCCCGCTTTGTGACAGGCACTGACTATGGCGCCGACCCCGCCCTGGGACCACCGGATTTCCATGCCTATGTGGAGGTTTACCTGGGCGGGCGCTGGTACCTGTTTGACCCTTCGGGCACCGCCATTCCCATGGGCATGATGCGGCTCGCGACCGGCCGGGATGCCGCCGATGCAGCATTTGCGACCATCTTTGGTGGCGTGACCAGCGAGGCGCCGCGCATCGAGGTGGTGGCTGAGCACGATGGCGGGCAGTGGCAGCTGCCAGTGCACACCCGGCAGGGGCTGTCGACGGCGCTGGTCTGAGCTGTTGTCCATGCATGGAGGTAACGACTAGCTCATTTGGCAAATGAAAGGAGCCATTGAATCTGGCTCGCTACCAAAGCGGGTTGTCAATGTAAGTGAGTGCCAATTGACATTTTCATTTCTTTGTAGAGGAGAAACAGAAAATTCGTACTGAATTTTGCGTGTTTTTTTGCTAGGCACGCCTAATTTTCTGCTTCTACTCCTTAAAGGGCAGCGGTTGTTTGAAATGCATGCGTTGATTTGTATAAATTTAGCAACATTCCGGCGCTGAAAAGTCTGATTTTAGGTTTCCAAGGGTAAGTGAATTGTTATTGCTGTGACAATTCTTGCGCGAATCTTACCCATTGGAAAATGTATGCATCTATTTGAAGAGTTGTTTAAGCGATGTGGTGCGGCGAGGCGCGCTATTGCCGCTGCCATGCTGGCGTTTGTTGCTGTGCTGCCAGGCACCGTTTTGGCGCAGGATGTGCTCTACCTCACACCTGATAACGCCACTCCCGATAACTACGGCATTTTGACGTTCACCGCCGGTGGATTGACCAACCGCTTTGGCCCGGCTGGCACTGGCTGGGTAGATGGCCGTGGTTGGCTATCCAGGGCTACCCCGCTGGATCCGGCGATATTTGACGGCAAGAAACTGGTTGTGGTGACGACGGTATTTGAGCCGCTGAATCTCAACCAGATCGATGTGCTCAAGACCGCAATCACCACCCGTCCAGACACGGCTTTTGTGATATTTGCGGATGGCTGTTGCCAAGCGGATCGCAATCTTGCCCCGATTGCGTCCATTCTGAATGACGCGACTAACTGGGGTATCAGCATTGCTTCTACGCAGACTGGCGGCGCCATTGCCTCGCCGCTCAACACAGCGTCGCCCTACCAGGCAAGCTTTAACGGCTTGAACCCGCTCCAGGGCTCCGCCTATCGCACGATTCAGAACGTTCCAACAGCCAATGCGCTGTATCTACCTCAGGGGGCCAGCATTCCGGTGGCCGCTGCACGTACCTCGGCTTACGGCTTTTTCGCGCCGAAGACCGCGATGAACGGTGGCAGCTGCACTTTCCTCACGGCCGATGCATCACCATTTGGTACAGACAGCGGTGCTAACCAGGCACGCGCAAATCGGATCATTGATGCGTTTGCGAAGGCGGCGTTGGATGAGGATGGTGCTTGCAAGCAGGCGGTGCCGGATGTCGATTTGGCCGTCAGCTTTGACGGCCCAGCGGCGCTGGGCGCTGTGCCGCAAGCCTATACCCTGGACGTGAAGAACCTGGGTGCGACGGCCAGCACCGCGAATACGACAGTGACGGTGACACTACCTTCGGGCTATTCGGCCCAGCAGTTGCCAAGCGCTTGCGCAGCACTGGCTGCACCGCAAAATGGCTTTGCGTGTACCGTAGGCCCATTGGCTGCGCTAAATGGCCAGGCACGCTATAGCGTAGCATTGCAGCGCGCCGTTGGCGCTGCACCGGCTTCGAGCTCGGCCGTGGTTGACGCCGCTCCCAATGGCGAGACGGTCACCGCCAACAACACTGCGACTTTGTTGTTCACCACCGCTCCGGATGTGGCGATCGACTTGGGTGGGCTGCCCCTGTCGGGCACGGTAGGCAGCGCCTATAGCGGTAGCTTCCAATGCACGAACAGCGGCACGGCGGAGATGGCCGATGCTGCCTGCACCGTGACCGGTTTGCCCGAAGGCGTGCAGGTCGGCGCCTGCACCCTCCATGGTGCTGCCTGGTCCTCTCCCGGTGTGATTCCTGAGGGGCAGTCTGTGGTCTGCCAAGTCAGCGGCACTGCTAGCCAGGACAGCGTATTTGCAGTGCAAGGCACAGGCGGCTCCAGCACGGCAAATGCCAGCGTGACCATTGGTGTGCCAGCGCCCGATCCAGATCCAGTTCCTGTTGCAGCAACCCCGGTGCCAACGCTTTCACTGTGGAGCCAATCACTGATCAGCGGTCTGTTGGTGGCTCTGGGCTTGGTGGCGGTGCACCGTAGGCGCAGCCAGCGCTGATCTGCACGGGCCGCTGTGGGTGCGAGCCTGCACTGCAAGTGCAAGCTTGCGCAAGCCCAGCCAAACCGCATGGCTTCCCCGCGGCCCGCTTGCGGCAGGTGCAAGCACCTGTTGGTGGCGAGATTGCGCGATGCTGCTTTGTTGATGCAGCACAAAGACTCGCCATTGCGCTTGGCAACTGCGTAGCCCAAAAAAATGCCGCCCCAGTGGGGCGGCAGTGCATTCAAGAAGAAAGCCGATCCTGAAAAACAGGGTGTCCATGCAAATCAAGAGAGGGAGGGAGGGTACGCATGAACTCGGCGAAAGCGATGGTCAAATTCTAGGACGGCTATCGCGGCTCAATGGGCTAACGCATGGCGCAATCGTCAGCAATTGACAAAAAAAAGAGCCCGCATGACTGCGGGCTCCAAGGTCGTTTTCCTTTTCTTCTACTTCTACCTCCCTCCAGAGGAATCGAGATCATATGTCAAAACTATGACTAGCTGATAATCATAAATTCAACAAATGTCAGCTTCTTGAAAGCTAGAGAATTTCAAGCAGAAATTCACTAATTTAATGCTAAATGCTATCAATCTGTCAAATTGATAAATACTGCAGTGGTTGCCTGTATGGCAGCCCGATTTTCCACAAACAGCGGCGTCGAATCAGCAGGTTGTACGCGCCGCTAGTTGGTATCAATCGTTACCAGGTGCATTGCTGTTTAGCATGCACTGGGCGCAACTGATTGTTGACCGTGCAATATTATGTACTAATTTTGATAGCGAAAAGCCGCAGCTTGCCGAGCGCCTGACAGCATGAAGAAGCGCGTTGGTGCGGCGGGGCGGGCTTAACGGGGTATGAGGGCCGGCGAAGCAGGCCAACCCTTCTTTACGAGAGGGCTGGCGTCAAAGGCAGATTGTGTCGTTGACCAAGTTCTTAGGCCACCGGCTTGCGGCCCACCGTGCGGATCAGCTCACCCACGCGCAGCATGTACTGGTCAAAGGCCTGGTTGGCAGCAGCCTGGCTGTCGGTGGGCTGGGCAACGGTGCGGCCTTCGGCCTCCAGGCGGGCGCGAATCTCGGGGTTTTGCAGTGCCGCGCCAATGGCATTGCGCAACAGGCTGACCCGCTCGGCCGGGCAGCCTTGCTTGACAAAGTAGCCGCCGCTGATGGTGTAGGCAAAGTCAGGCAACTGCTGGCTTTGGCTGATCAGCGGGATATGGGCCAGGGGGGAGGGCAGTTCCTTGGAGAAGCTGGTGACCACCTTGAGCCGGCCCTGGGCCTGCATCGCATCAAAGCTGGTCTGGTAGGGGAGGATAGCCAGGTCCACCTCGCCACCGGCGACACCTTGCAAGGCGGGGGCACCGCCCTTGTAGGGCACATGCAGCAAGGGCGCGCCCACACGCGTTGCCAAGGCCTCGCCCATCAGGTGGTAGATGGAATCAATGCCCACGGTGGCGTAGGTGAGCGGCTTGGCGCTGCTTTGCTTGGCCAGCGCAATCACCTTGTCCAGCGAATCGGCCTGCAGGCCATTGCGGGCCAGCAGCACGATATGCGCTTCGCTGATCGGCGCGACCAGGCTGAAATCCTTGGGTGCGTAGCGGGCCGAGGGGTTGAGCATGGGCGCCAGAAACACCTCGTTGATCGAGCCATGGAAGAACGTATAGGCATCGGCCTGCGCGCTCAAGACCTTGTTGGCGCCGATGAGGCCGGTGCCGCCGCCGTAGTTCTCGACCACGACCTGCTGCTTGAGCGTCTTGCCAATGGATTCGCCAAAGATGCGGGCGGCGGTATCGCTGGCGCCGCCTGCTGGGTAGGGCACCACCAGCGACAAGGGCTTGCTGGGGTAGCCATCGGCGGCCCAGGCCGGTTGTGTGGCCAGCCACGGGGCGCCTGCCAGCAGGCTGGCGTATTGAAGGAACTGGCGGCGATGGGTTGCGGTCATGGTGCTCTCGCTAGGTGGGGGTTATTGCAGATAGCTGTGTGCCAGGCTGGCCCAGAAGGCCGCGCCGATGGGCAGGGCCTTGTCATTGAAGTCATACAGCGGGTTGTGCACCATGCAGCCGCCGTCCTGCCCCAGGCCATTGCCCAGCCGCACATAGGCGCCGGGGCGGTGCTCCAGCATGTAGGCAAAGTCCTCGCTGCCCATGACCGGGCCGCGCGTGACCACGTTGTCGGCGCCCAGCAGTTTTGCGGCCACTTCGCGGGCACGCTCCGTTTGCGCGGCATGGTTGACCAGCACCGGGTACTTGCGCTCGTACAGCAGATCGGCCTTGAGCTGGTAGCTCTGCGCCTGGGCGCTGACAAAGTCGCGCAGCCGGGTTTCGATCTGGTTGCGCACCTCGGGGTTGAGCGCGCGGATGCCGATCTTGATCGTCGCGCTCTCGGGCACGATGTTGTAGGTGGCGCCCGCCTGGATCGAGCCCACGGTGATGACGGCCGATTTGAGGGCATCGACCTCGCGGCTGACCAGCGACTGCAGGCCCAGCACGATGCTGGCAGCCGCCTGCATCACATCGATGCCATGGTGGGGCATGGCGCCGTGCGCCGAGCGCCCAGTCAGGGTGACGGTGGCGCGGTCAAACGAGGCCATCGCCGGGCCGGTGATCATGCCGATCTGGCCCACCGGCAGGCCTGGCGTGTTGTGCAGCGCATAGATTTCATCGCAGGGGAACTGCTCGAACAGGCCGTCATCGACCATGCGCAAGGCGCCGCCTTCGTTCTCTTCCGCTGGCTGAAAAATCAGGTTCAGGGTGCCGCTGTAGTCCACCGATTCGGCCAGGTAGCGCGCCGCGCACAGCAAGATGGCCGTGTGGCCATCGTGGCCGCAGGCATGCATCTTGCCGCTCAGGGTGCTGGCGTAGGGCAGGCCGGTTTTTTCCTGGATCGGCAGCGCATCCATGTCGGCGCGAATGCCGATGCTGCGGCTGCCCTGGCCTTTTTTGAGGCGGCCCACGACGCCGGTGCTGCCCAGGCCCCGGTGTACTTCATAGCCCCAGGACTGCAGGCGCTCGGCCACCAGGTCGCTGGTGCGCAGCTCTTCAAACGCCAGCTCGGGGAAAGCATGGATCTGGTGGCGGATGCCGACAAACTCAGGCGCAAGAGCCTGTACGGCAGATAGCAAGGAGGGTTTGATGGGTGCGTTCATGGTGGGGCCGTCACAAAAAAGTCAAACCATTATCGAAACTGCCATCCGTCGCGTCCATGACAACGCCGGCAATCAAACGTTGCAACAATCGCAACAATGGGCGGAGGCAAGCGATGTTGAACCTGGGGATGGACGATGTGCTGGACCGCAAGCGGGCGCTGTGCCTGCTGCAGATCATGGAAACCGGCTCGGTGCGCGGCGCCGCTGAGGTGCTGGCGGTCGACCCGTCGATGGTCAGCCGCACGGTGGCCCGGCTGGAGCAGGACACCGGCCTGGTGCTGCTGGAGCGGCGCGGCCGGGGCGTGGTGGTGACTGATGCCGGGCGCATGCTGGCGCTGTTTGCCCGCCGCCAGCAGGACCTGCACGACACCTTTGTCGCCGAGGTCAACAGCCTCAAGAACGCCCAATCCGGCCATCTGGACCTGGTGCTGGGCGAGGGTACGCTGGATATGGTGATGGCGCCGGTGCTGCAGCCATTTATCAAAGCCCATGGCGATGTGCGCTACCACATCAAGGTGGCGGGCACCGAAGAGGCCGTGCAGTGCATTCTGGAGGACCGGGCACATATCGGCATCGTGTTCCAGCCGCCGGCCGATGCGCGCCTGCGCTCCCACCATGCCCGGTTGGCCCCCGTGCGGGTGCATGTGCGCAAGGGCCACCCGCTGGCCAGCCACCAGGGCCCGCTGAGCCTGGCCGATCTGGCGCCTTACCCGGGCGCGGCGCTGGAGGAATCCTTTGGCGTGCGCAAGCACATCCAGGCCGCCGAGCTGGAGGAGAACATCCGCCTGCAGCCGATGCTGACCACCAACTCCTTCAAGGTGCTGTGGGATTTTGCGGTGATGGGTCTGGGCTACATCATGACGCCGCGCTCCATTCCGCTCCAAGGGGTGGCGCTGGATACGCTGGTGTCGCTGCCGCTGGCCAGCCCGGTGCTCAACCACAGCCAGCTGCATGTGGTCACCCGCAGCGGCCGGCCGCTGTCGCCGGTGGCGTCGCAATTGCTGCGCCATATGCTGGCGGCGTTTTCGGCGGCTTGATGTGGCGCCGCGACGGGACGGGCGGTGCAACGGGGCAGCGCAAGCGGGCGGCCTACCGGCCGCAAGCCTCGGCTCTGAGCCTTAGCCTGGCCGCCGCGCCAAGAGCGCCCAGACCCCGGCGGCCGACAGCAGGCCACCCCCTGCCATGTTGAACCAGCGCAACGACCTGGGTGAGGACAGCAGCTTTCTGGCAGACGATGCAAAGGCGGCATAGAGCGTGGCGTTGAGGGTGGCCATCACGACAAAGGTCAGGGCCAGAATCCAGAGCTGGCGCCCAAGCGGTGCCTCGGCGCT
This sequence comes from Comamonas sp. B-9, assembly GCF_000410635.1. NCBI lineage: Bacteria > Pseudomonadati > Pseudomonadota > Betaproteobacteria > Burkholderiales > Comamonadaceae > Comamonas > Comamonas sp. B-9. The sequence continues at coordinate 2,271 of NZ_APCR01000324.1, read as the reverse complement.
GATGAACTGCGGCAGAAATGCCACGAAGAACACAATGCCTTTGGGGTTGAGCGCCGTGACCAGGTAGGTATTGGCAAATAGCTTCCAGCGGGAGCTGGAGGCAGGCGCGGCAGCCAGCTCGGACGGCGAGATGCCAGCGCGCAAGAGCTTGATGCCCAGGTAGAGCAGGTAGAGGCCGCCTGCCCATTTGACGACGGTGAACCACCAGGCCGACGCTGCCAAGAGCGCCCCCAGCCCCAACAGCGACACCACCAGCGCCGTCGAATCGCCCAGCGCCACTGCTGCGACCAGCGGTACATTGGCGCGGCGCCCCTGAGCCATCGAATAGCTGATGACCGTGAGAATTGTCGGTCCCGGAATGATGAGCAGCACGGCAGATGCTGCGACAAAGGCAAACCACAGTTCGATCGGCATGGAGGCTCCTGGTGGCGGCGGGGCAAAGGGGGATCGGGCGGGAGTCACGCGCCGGGTACTGGCGACTATGTTGGTGAGCGGGCCCTGGCGCTGTGCCATGGTACGGCGAATCGCCCCCGGGCGCTGTCTGTCGTGCGTCGCTGCCTGCGCGACCAGCCATCCACTACCAAATATCTTGGGCTGGTGTGCCCTGGTGGTAGCGCAGCTGCCAATGGCCATCTGTCAGCAACCAGATCGACGAGCGCAGCGTGTGCTTGCTGCGCAGGCCCTGCGCATCGCGCTGCGCGCTGCGGTAGGTGAGCAGCGCCACGCCGGGTGCCAGCTCGGTAGCCGCATAGCCGTCTGCCACGATCTCGGCGGCGTCCAATTCATTGCGCAGCGCCTCCAGTACCCGCTCTCGGGTATAGCGCTGGCCGGAGCGGCCTGTCTCTTCAAAGGCCGGGTGCAGCAGCTGCGACACGCGCCAGGGCTGGTTGCGGATCTCCGGGCGGTGGAGCAGGGCTTCCCGTTGTGAAAGCTGCTGGGTGAGTGTGGGGTCCATGCGCGCGTGCCTGTAGGTGTTGTTGGTGCTGGTTGCCCGCGAGGGGCAACAGGCATCCTAGCAGGCGCGCCATGCCAACCCACCAGCACCAGCACGAGCACTTGCACGAGGGCCAGCACTAGCCAAACGTAAACGCATAGCCCTGTGCACCCGCATCCAGAAACTCGATCTCCACTGTGCGTTGCTTCACTGGGCCCTGCTGGCGCACCAGCTGGTAGAGCCGCGTGGCATCGACCTGGCCGTAGCCCTGGGCATCGACATCGCTGCCGTGGTGGCTGCCCGGGGGCTGGCCATCGATGGTGATCCTAAACCGCAAGGGGCCAGCACCGGCAGCGCCCAGCACCAGGTTGGCATCGCGGGCCTCAAAGCGCAGCGCCAAGCGCCCGCCCGCCTCATTGGCTTGCACCAATTCGGGCATCAAGGTCCAGTTGCCCTGCAAGGTCCAGGTGTTGAGGCGCAGCGACGCGGCCTGGTAGTCCGCTGCCTTGTCGGGGACGGGGCGGCCTGCCAGGCGCAGGCTGCCGCCTTTGTCATAGCCCAGGTAGAGCTCCGGGCTGCGCAGGCTGGCGGTGTCGGCGGCCATGCCCAAGCCCTGGGTGTCGGGGACCGTGTTGGCAGTAGACGCAGGTGCCGTTGCCGCCGATGGCGCCTGGGCTTCGCGCAGCAGCTCGTTGAGCGCACGCTCGGTGGCCGCATAGCCGCCTTCGCCAAACTGGTGGTGGCGCACCCGCCCTTGGGCATCCACCAGGTAGAGGGCCGGCCAGTACTGGTTGTTAAAGGCGCGCCAGATGCGAAACCCGTTGTCCTGCACGACGGGGTAGCTGATCTTGAGCTGCTGCAAGGCCTTTTCGACATTGCTGCGGTCCTTCTCGAAAGCGAACTCGGGCGCATGCACCCCCACCACGACCAGGCCGCGATCGGCATACTTTTGCGCCCAGGCTTTGACATACGGCAGCGTGCGCAGGCAGTTGACGCAGGAGTAGGTCCAGAAATTGACCAGCACCACCTTGCCACGCAGCGCGGGGATGGACTGCGGCTCGGCGTTCAGCCATTGCGTGCCGCCGTCCAGGCTGGGGCGGGTCGATTCCACCGGCAGGGAGCTGGTGTAAGGGGCGCCATCACCCAGCTGTGCTGCGGTACTGCCCGCCCGCTCGGCCGCTTGGGCCGAAGGCATGGCCGCTTGCAGCAGGCTGCTTTCCAGCCCATTGCTGCCCAAGCCGTTCAATGCGCCTGATTGTGCGAGCAGGCGGCTGTCCAGCCCGGTGGCCACGGCCAGCACGGCGGCCAGCATCGCGGCGCCTGCGGCGCGCCGGCCG